>CAYPDN010000296.1:1636-5120 GCA_964409445.1 uncultured Granulosicoccaceae bacterium | reverse complement strand
AAAAGCAATAATTTAAAAGCAATTATCTAACTTGCATTCGTAAAACAACCAAACACCAGGTACAAATATGAATAAGCTTGTGCTCACCGGAGCTGCAGGAAGACTCGGTTCTTATTTACGGGAGCCACTGACGGCACTTTGCAACGAATTGGTAAGCTCTGATCTGGCAGACGATTTAGGCAAACTGTACCCGGGAGAAAGCTACCAAAAAGCCGATCTTGCCAACTACGATGAAATTCATGCACTGCTGGAAGGTGCAGATATGGTGGTTCACTTCGGAGCCATAGGAGATGAAGCACCGTTTAATCAGATTCTCGGACCAAACATTATCGGCGCGTACAACATCTGGGAAGCAGCCTATCAACACGGATTGCGCCGAGTAGTTTATGCAAGTTCAATTCATGCAGTCGGGATGCACAAGAGACAGGACTTCATCGGTACCGACGCACCCCACCGACCGGATACCTACTACGGCCTCGCCAAATGCTTCGCAGAAGATCTCGCCAGTATGTACTGGGACAAACGCGGCCTTGAATCAGTTTGCATGCGCATACTATCCTGCGCGCAAGTCAACAATACACGTTCGCTTGGCACCTGGCTTAGCTACGATGATTTAGTCCAGATGGTTACCCGCGCCATAGACACACCGACCACCAGGTTCTCTCTGGTCTATGGCGTTTCAAACAATGATCGAGCACCGGTTGATAACGCCAAAGCCAGCTACCTCGGTTACAGGCCTAAAGACAACGCAGAAGAGTTTGCTAAAGAAGTATTTGCAGAAGCTGAACCTGCAGATATCGATGATGATGCACAAATGTACCATGGGGGCCCGTTTGCAGCCATTCCCCTTGGCGAGAGCGGCATTGCCACAATGAATATTGTAGACGACAAAAAAACAACCTGAGACTCAATGCAATTTTCATCACAACGATTACAGCGGGTAAAACCGTCTGCATCAGTAGCCGTCAGCCAGCATGCACGGGCGTTGCGCGCGCAGGGCAAAGACATTATCGATCTCGGTATTGGTGAACCTGACTTCGACACACCCGCTCATATCATAGAAGCCGCCCATCAGGCGGCGCTGGCTGGAAAGACTCGCTATACACCTATGGCTGGTACCGAGGAACTGAAGCAGGCCATTTGCGATAAATTTGTACGTGACAATGATCTTGATTTTGAAACCAATCAGGTCATGGTCTCAAATGGCGCAAAGCAAATAATCTTCAGCGCGATGATGGCAACACTTGATCCCGGTGACGAAGTATTGATAACCGCGCCCTACTTTGGCTGCTACCGAGATATTGTATTGTCAGTGGGAGGCACAGCCACACCACTGGTGTGCGGCCCTGAGACTAATTTCAGATTAACTGCAGATAAGCTGCGTGCATCAATAACAGATAAAACCCGCTGGCTGATGTTGAATATGCCATCAAATCCCGCGGGTGCAGTATATGACGAATCACAACTTCAAAGCCTGGGTGAGGTGCTTGATGAACACCCGCAGGTAATGCTGATGTCAGACGAGATTTATGAACACATAATCTTCGATCAACGAAAATTTGTATCCGCAGCAAAGGCATTGCCGCAACTCAAAGACAGAACCCTTACCGTTAACGGTGTTTCCAAAGCTTACGCGATGACCGGTTGGCGTATCGGCTACTGTGTCGGACCAATAGCGCTTATTGATGTAATGACGAAAGTTCAGTCGCAGGTATCATCAGCACCCTGTTCGGTCGCACAGGCAGCAGCAACAGAAGCGCTGACAGGTAGTCAGGCTTGTGTTGCGGAGTTCAAAGAAGCCTTTGAAAGACGCCGCAATCTTGTAGTGAAAGATATTGAACAGATTGATGGCCTGTCGTTAAAAACACCGGGAGGCGCTTTTTATGCTTACGTCGGATGTGAGGCTTTGCTCGGCCTAAAAACACCGGACGGAGAAGTAATTAACAGCGATACACAACTTGCTTCATATTTACTCAATGACGCTGGTGTTGCAACAGTTCCAGGCAGCGCATACGATTTGTCTCCATTCATACGGCTTTCTACAGCAAACTCCGATGAAAACCTGAAGCAAGCGCTTATGCGAATATCAAAAGCCGTGGCACAACTTCAGTAGCTGCCTTAACCAAATCAGACAGTCTGGCAGTGGTAAAACGATCTGTCTCGGAAAACGGATCCACAACAAGCAAATCATCACTAATTTAGCTCACTTAGGTGCCAGCTTACTCACTTTTAATTACGTCTAAAAATTTCGAGGCTGATATTCGCTTTGAATTAAATAAGCTTGCTCCACCCCACCAGTTAGTTCAGAGCCAGGCCGCCCCATTCAAGGATTACCGGATGCGACAGCTAATACCCGCTAACACAGTTTTTCACTGACATAGCCAGCCTTGTGAAGCGATTCATTCAGATGAGATATATGTGCAGGACCAATCTCACAACAACCACCCACAATTGTAGCTCCGGCGTCTGCCCAGCCAAGTGCATGGGCTGTATACGCCTCCGGAGTTAAATCTTTTCTGGCTTCAAGACTATCTACCGTGGAGCTGATTGCTAACGGACTAATTGACGTAAATCCATTCGCATAAGCACCAAACTGTAAACCACAATCGCGCAACATTGGTATCGCACTGTCAATGGCTTCAGGGAAACAGCAATTTATCATTATTGCTTTTATTTTTGTTTTCGCGAGTTCATCTATAGCTTCTTCGAGGCGCTCACCAGAACGCAGAGTATTTGAGAGATCATCGTTAAGCGTCAAACCGATATATGCGGGCTGATCAAATGAAGCGAGCGCATCGGCGGCAGCCTTTGCCTCGGTGATGTTGGAAATAGTTTCCACCAAAAACACATCCACCGAGTCAATCTGAACTTCTATCAATTGGCAGTACTGATCGTATGACTCTTTGTAGCCTAATGCTTTCGATGCGACATAAGATGCCCCCAGCGGCATTAGACAGCCTGCAACATTGATATCTGATTTATTTGTTACCGAGTTATCCACCGCCCGGTTCAGTAAGTCAATTGCTAACTGATGAATCTCCCTGAATTTATCCTCAATTCCAAATCGTGTGAGCCGCGGGATTGAAGCAGTGTAGTTATTCAAGGTAAGCACCCGAGCTCCCGCTCTGATGAAATCTTCATGCACGCTCACGACTACCTCAGGCTCTTCCTGCATCACTTTGACCGACCAAAGCGGGTGAGATACATCTGCACTGGACCGGGTATTGATCTCCTGACCTAATCCACCATCAAGCAAAGCAATTGATTTCATTGTGCCGCTTCTTTAAAAAATGAAATGAGTATATAAAACCACCACAGACAATTATTTGTCCAGATCGGTGTTTTTACAAAAGAGACACAATAATGAGGTTGTTTTATCTTCGCGTTTTCTTGTGCAGATGGTCACGATCATACCGTGTTGTTGCCTGCGAGCTGATCACGATACCGCGATGTGATTTGCCCGAATGAGCTCAAAATTGTTTTG
>CAYPDN010000296.1:0-1536 GCA_964409445.1 uncultured Granulosicoccaceae bacterium | reverse complement strand
GCCAAAACCACGCATCAACGGGTCAAGATAAGGTTCAAACCGCTTCCATCCTTCTAACGATTTTGTTGATATAGGCTGGCGCGCCTGATAAAAACTTGCAGTATTTATAGCGCCGACGCTGGATTCCTGCCTTGGCGGACAAACAGATTGGCCGAGAAATTCTGATATTTCTGCAAACACATCTTCAGGCTGAGTCACCACGCGTTCGTACGACACATCATAAATTGAAAGTGGCAAAACCTTATGCCAGTGCTCCATTAGCCTATTGTATGATTTCCATGCGCGCCCGAGTCCATACAGATCATAGGTAAACTTTAATCCACGAGCAAACAGATTGGTGTAACAGGAAACACATGTTGCCTCGGCGTCTCTGCTGCAGTGTAAAATTTTGGCTTGTGGAAACATGGCAGCGATCATCCCCAGGCGTAGAAAATTGCCCAGCATTTTATCTACATACAAAGCACCAGCTGCTGGTCGATCTGAACTTCGGGCAATATCAGTGTGCTGTGCAACAGACAAGAGATATTGTTTTTGCAGATAGTCGATATTCTCCGCAGTTAAATGTTGCGCACATTCCGCTACCGGTAGTTTCTGCGCGGTAATTCGCGGCAGATCCATAAACAGGCGTCGTATTGTAGGGTGTTCACCAAGTGCTGTTGCACCGAACCGTTGTGTCAGTTGATATTCAAGTAAGGTAGAGCCAGAACGTGGCATGCCGACTATAAAAACCAGGCCTGCACCCGCATTAGAAGTTGATTCAATTTTAGAAAAATAAGGCGTTGAAAAGTTCTCAATTATAGAATCTGTATACGCATCCCATCCTTCCGGATCAAATGGATCGCGCGTATGGTGCATGTCATTGGCTTTTTGATATGCGCTAAAAGCAGATTCGATCTCTCCCTGCGCGTCCAGCGTTCTGGCTGCGGCGAACAAGAACTGAATTTTCTCCTCCTCACAGGTGTTACCGGAATCTACCTGCTTAAGCCAGTTCTCTACCTCAGTACTGGTGACGGATGACTTGCCATTAATCGCAAGGCTATAGGCTGCGCGTCCGAATGTTGGCTCACATTCAAGTGCACTACGATGGCAGCTGGCAGCGCTTTCAAACTCACCACCGGTCTGTTCACACAAGCCGCGTTGAAACCAGGCAATTGCGTCAGGTGTAAACCGGGTACTCTGAACCTCCAACAGTTTATGAGCATCCTGGTATCGTCCCATATTAACTGCAAGGCCTGTTATTAACGCCAGTGTCTCTTGTGATTCAGAAGAAAGATCCAGCGTTACGATAACGTCGAGCAGACGCGAAGCATCTTCCACCCGATCAGCCTGGAGCAATGTATTGATGGTTTGTACCAGCAGCGTGATATTGGTACTGGCAGACGAGGACAAGCTTGAAACCCTTTCACTGACTTCAAGAAACCTGCCTGATTGCGCGAGCAATTCAATTAACTGTAGTTCTATTAATTGTTTATCGCGACTGACGCTTGCAGCGACTTTCAAATGTTCTACAGCTTTGTCGGGTGACTCCAGTCTCTC
>CAYPDN010000295.1:0-5123 GCA_964409445.1 uncultured Granulosicoccaceae bacterium | reverse complement strand
TTTAGACTGACGCACCTGAATGCGTTTTATCTTTTTATTTAAAAGAAAAGGCGAAATACCACGCAGTGTGGTCTCAACCTCAGGGAGTTCAGGCATGGTTGACGGGGTAGCTGGCTAAGTATTGCGTGCGACATGAGTATACCAATTACTACTATTCATGTGCTCAGGTCTGTACAAACAGATTGTGATTGCAATTTGGTGGCTAACAATTGTTAGCAGATACGCCTACTTGCCTGTATCGAGCAAATCCGCAAGGCCAAGAGACTCTGCGGTCGTTTTGTCCAGAAGATAGGTGTATCCATTGTCCTGGCTAATGGTGTAACCGAGGTCGCTGTGTTTGGCTTTCAGGTGGTGGGACTTCTTGTTGCTGATTACTTCAATATCGAGGGCAGGGCCTGCAGATTTGTCATCGACGACATCAACTGCTGTCAGGTTAGACCACGCATCTGGTTGCTCAAGTGTTGTCTCGCCAACAGTGATGTTCTGCACTTCATCAGTGATTTTAAGATCCAGAAATGCATTGTTTGCGGTGCTGAGTAACGGTACGACAGTATCGGGTTGAAGATATACCTGATCGCCGCTTCGTACATAGCGCAGCTTACTCACTGGTTCAATTGAACCGAAGTCGTATTCTGCATCATTGATTTTCAATTTGATTGAATCGACGAAGATGTCTTCTTCGGGGACATCGGCAGTGGCATATTTACGCTGACTGTATTTATTGGTATCGAGTAGTACCTGCAGGCGTTGTGACTGAACTGGTGCCGATACCGGAAACGATTGTTGCCAGTCGTTGTTGATCTTGTCAAAACTCAGTATTTGCTCGCCTGCAAATTGAAGCTCGATAGATTGCGCGTCACCCAAAGCGTGGATTGCAGTTTGAGGTGGTTTCTTGTTATACAGTATTCCGTCGAGCAGAATACCTGTGCCCAGAACTGCAATTACCGCCATAAGTGCCGGATTGGAAAGCCTGTATCCCTCGCGGTTAGCTACACGATTTGTCTCACTGTTTGCCTTTTTGTTTAAATGGCGCATGATGGTTTATCCGTGTTGGCGGCGATACCACACACCGGTTGCCGCTGAAAACATCAGGCCCGGTAGCAGCAAAAAAGCGACGCCTATCAAGCCGAGTGTGCCGGCGCGTGACAGATTGAGTTGTGTATCAGGTTCTACGGGTGCAGTGATTCCAATCATCGCAGTGTCTGCAACGTTCCAGTTAAACAATCGGTTGCCAAGCTCTCTGTTGCCGCCATTGGCAATCCATGCATCAGCCAGAAAGTCACCGTCACCGGCAACAACTACGCGTTGTTGTTTGTTGTTTTTATTTCTTTCCAGTGCGAACACCAGAGGGAAGGGACCTCTGATTTCACGTTGATCATCACCGAACTCTACTTTGCCTGTCAGTGCTCCGGTTTCTGTCCACGCCTGTTCACCCGACTGTACCAGCGGTGTAACCTGCCACTCTCGATTCGGTTCAACGTCTAGTCCGGTTGATTGAGGAAATAACGTAACTGCAGTAAACCCGTCAGTTGCCTGATGACGAAAGTAACTGGTAGCAACAGCAAAGTCAGGTCGTTCAACTTTCAGTTGTTGTGCGGCCATATCTATTACGACACCTGGCAAGCGCTCAACTCCCAGTTCGATTGCCAGTGGTTTAAGGCCGTCGTCACTGGCTGGCTCGGTTAACCAGATCAGGTTGCCGCCACGTGATACGTAGTCGAGTAACAGAACCACTTCGTTGGTAAGAAATCGTTGCAATGGTCCTGCAATCACCAGTGTTCCGTTGTGGTCTTCGAGTGAATTTTGTTCGCTTAGGTTAATGTTGCCAACTGTAAAACCAGAATCTTTCAGTTGTTGTGCAAAGATACCGAGGTCAGCATTACTTTTACTGTCAATCGATCGCTCACCATGGCCGGTAGTAAAAAGAACAGTTTGGTCGTTCGGTCGAGCCAGCTTTTGCATCGCGGAAGTTAGCGAACTTTCAGATAGTTGTGTTAGCCGTTGAGTGCGGTTTTGGTAGCGTATGAAAATCTCGCCACCGGGAGCCACATCAAGCTGTCGCATTCTTTGCGGGTCGAGCGCCGGATCATTGAAGGTGACGTTTACATCGGGCTTATGAGTGCGGTATTTTTCAAACAGTGTGGCGACTGTTTCAACCTGCGGATCCTTTGGGTTGATGAGCACTTCTACATCCAGTGGTGCTGAAAGTAGTGCAAGGGTTTCAACTGACTGTGGTTTAAGTGTGTGGTGCGCGCTCGCGGTCATGTCTTTGAGCGCGTACAAACGGTTGCCAAGTGCGCAGGCCATTGCAAAGCATAGTACGATGAGCATTGTGCGAACTACGGAGGCGTTAACCAGTGTTCTGATCTTAGTCACGCGGCAATGCTCCTGACTCGCTGTGCATCAAAACGCCATACGCCTAAGGTAAGCAGAATGCAGATAACTGCAAGGAAGTAGACAACATCTCGTGAATCCAGCAAGCCTTGCATAAAGCTGTGCAGATGTGCCGAAGGTGATGCAAACTGTAGTGCATCGCTGGTAGAGGATGCAGCAGCTATCCACAGCATTGTCATTGTCACAAAGCTAAAAAAAGCAGCGAGCACCGGCCGATTAGTTATAGATGAAAAGAACAGGGTAAGTGCGGTTGTTACAGCGACAAAAAGCATCAGTCCTGTGCCGGCAGTTAGAAAGTGGGTGGTATCGAGCTTGATATTGAAGGACAGAATTGCCAGTAGTGCTGCCCCCATTGCGATGATCAGGCATTGGAATGTCGTCGCGCCGATGAATTTACCAACCACAATTTGCGCAGCGCTTACCGGTAGGCTGAGGAGAAAATTAAACCGGTTCGATTGCTTGTCTCCTGCAATCAGGTGCATGCACAACAGCGGCGTTGCGACCATAAACACAATACTGACAGGTGCCAGAAAATGTACGATCAGGTAGCTTGAAAGGCCGGCTGAAGCCGCTGCCTGAGATACTGTCTGGGATATGACATGAGCTGTTGCGGTCTGTTGCTCGATATATCTTTCTACGGCTGACAGGAATAGCCAGCCAAACAGCAATTGCAGGAGACCCGCGGCCATCCATGCAAAGGGTGAGCGCATTAAAACCCTCAGTTCATGCAGTGCAATTTGTGCGGTCATTCTTCTGCGCCGTTGTTCTTGTTGGTTGCGACTGGTGTGTTCTTTGAGCCCGGAATCGTCTGATCTGGATTGGTAATATCAGGGTTCGTTTGGTCAGTTAAGGCCAGTTGGCGGAACAGGTTTTCCAGATAATTTTCGGCTTGTGAAACTTTAACCACGCTCTGTCCGCGAGATGCCAGCATGGTTGTTAAGTGTTCTGCGGTAATCGATTTACCCGTTACCAGCCAGTGATCGAGCGTTAGTTGATTAGCGCCATTAATACCGGGCAGGCTTTGCAGATCTATGTTGTTGCCATCGAGCCAAACTTCAAATGTGTTGTTCTCAGTGTCGGATAGCTTATCGAGTGATGCGTCCATAATTTGTAGTCCGTTATGAATTAGTATCACCCGGTTACAAATTGAACTAACTTCCGGCAACTGGTGCGAAGAGAATATGGTTGCCTGTTCCGGTGCGAGGCTGGTAACTAACTCCCGCATCTCTATTAGCTGTACCGGATCGAGCCCGTTGGTGGGCTCGTCCAGGATTAAAACGTCTGGTGTATGTATAAGCGCCTGCGCAATGTTAATGCGCTGCTGAAAGCCAGTTGATAGATTGCCGATAATCCGTTTCTGAACACCACCGAGTGTGCAGCGTTCAATCACACGATCAACTGCAGTTTTTATGTTGCGGCGGGGGATGCGTCGCATGCGTGCGATAAATCGCAAATACTCGGTAACCCGGAATTCCGGGTACACGGCGGGCTTATCTGGTGCGTAGCCAATGTCCATTCGGCCAGCTATGGTGCGTTCAAAAAGTTCGTTATCACCGACGTGTACCGTACCGGTGTCCGGTGCCAGTGCACCTGCGAGCACTTTAAGCAGCGTTGATTTTCCAGCACCGTTCAGGCCCAGTAAACCCAGGGTATCTCCCTGGTACAGGGTAAAAGACACTTCGCTCAATGCCTGCTTTGCGCCGTACCTGAAGGTCAGATCTCGGGCTTGCAGAGCGATAGGCACCTGTGCCGGCGATGTTGTGGTGGCGTTACGTGGCGGTACTTCCCAGTCAGATGAACTTTCTGTCCAGCCTTGTGCCTGCACAGCCTTCTTTTCGGGCGTAGCAATTGATTCAGCCTGTGTCACAACGCTTGTAGCGTCGATCTCTGGTTTTTCTGTCTTATTATTCACGGGCGATTTTTCTGGCACTGGCTCTTTCTGATAATTCCGGGAAAGCGATCCATGTGGGCTTGCGCCGGCCGTCGTGAGGTATACGGTCCTCGCTATGTATATAGTCGACTGGCGACAAATATGGGGTGCGGGATATGGTTTTTTTACCAATCATTCCCTGCAGAATTAGTGCGATCAGGCCTGCGGAGGTGTCTGTTCCGGGTATAAATTTCAGGCACAAAAAAGCCCGGACTTGCCGGGCTTTATCGATACTGTATTTTAGGTGTTGCGATTACTTGATCTTGGCTTCTTTGTACATCACATGCTTGCGTACCACCGGATCAAACTTCTTGATTTCCATTTTCTCTGTCATGGTGCGCTTGTTTTTAGTCGTGGTATAGAAGTGACCAGTGCCTGCACTTGAAACCAGTTTAATTTTGTCTCGCATATTTTGCTCCTGTGGGCGTTAGCCGCTTTGCTTTTGTGTCTTGCGGGGGCTCAGACTCTCTCGCCGCGACCGCGCATTTCTGCAAGAACGGTGTCTATGCCTTTCTTGTCGATGATTCGCATGCCTTTGGCAGACACTCGAAGTTTCACGAAGCGCTTTTCTGCTTCAACCCAGAACTTGTGGGTGTGAAGATTCGGCAGGAACCGTCTTCTGGTTCTATTTTTTGCGTGAGAGACGTTGTTGCCGCTCATTGGACGTTTGCCGGTCACCTGGCATATTCGGGACATGTGCTTTGCTCCGCACTAACTTTTAATACACAGAACCGCTTATTATATGAAGAATTGCGGTTATTTCCAATACTATTTTTGTAATCGTGGTCGAATTCGGCTT
>CAYPDN010000294.1:0-5146 GCA_964409445.1 uncultured Granulosicoccaceae bacterium | reverse complement strand
CGGATTCCACAGGCTGCATCACGAACCAAATTTGAAATGTCTGCCTGGCGCTGCTTCAAACAACGCTTTGGTATATTCATGCTGCGGATTGGCAAAAAGTTCGGCAGCTGGCGCATATTCCACCACCCGACCTTTAGACATCACAGCCACCGAGTCACACACTTGTGCTGCCACACGCAGATCATGGGTTATAAACAGCATCGCAAGCTGCATTTGATCGCGAATCTGCTCCAGTAAATCGAGTACTTGCGCCTGCACAGAAACATCCAGTGCAGAAACCGCTTCATCTGCAACTAACAGTTCCGGCCGCATGGCAAGTGCGCGCGCTATGCAAACACGCTGCCGCTGACCGCCGGAAAACTGATGCGGATAACGATCAAGACCGTCGGGATCAAGTTGCACCAGTTCCATCAGTTCACGCGCATATGCCATTGCATCGCTGCGGCTCTCGCCGTAGTTCATCGGTCCTTCAATAATTGACTGCCCCACCGTACGACGCGGGTTAAGTGATCGGTAGGGATCCTGAAAGACAATTTGTACTTTTCTTCTCAGGCGCCGCAGTTCATCTCCGGAAAGTTTGGCTATATCACTACCGGTTAGCCAGATACGACCATCGCTACTTTCTATTAACCAGGTAACGCAACGCGCAACAGTCGATTTTCCGGAACCAGATTCACCGACAATGCCGAGCGTTTCACCTTTGCGAATTTCAACAGAAACACCAACTGCCGCATCTACCACATTCTTTTTTGTACCGAATGAGTAGCTAAAATATTGCTTATCGAGTTCTTCGGTCCGCAATACCACTGGTGCATCCTGTGCCACAGGTGGCCTTTGCGGTGGCTCATGACCAGGCACTGAGCCAATAAGCATTTGTGTATAAGGATGTTCTGGACCAGACAGTACCTGAGATGTCGTTCCAATCTCCACCAACTCTCCCTGCTTAAGCACTGCTACTCGATCAGCTACCTCTGCCACAACACCAAAATCGTGTGTAATGAACAACACACCTGTTTGCCTTTCACCCTGCAGCTCTCTGATCAGATGTAGAATTTGTGCCTGTGTGGTGACATCAAGCGCTGTGGTGGGCTCATCGGCAATCAATAGAACTGGCTCAAGAATCAGAGCAATGGCAATAATAATTCTCTGCCGCTGTCCGCCGGAAAGCTGATGCGGGTAAGACGTATACATACGCTCCGGATCGGGCAGATGTACCTGTTCAATCATCGAGAGCACTTTTTGCCTGCGCTCATCTGCAGATAAACTCGTGTGCTCCTGCAGTACCTCATCAATTTGATCTCCACAGCGCATGACCGGATTTAAGGCCGTCATCGGTTCCTGAAAAATCATTCCGACCCGGGTACAGCGCAACTCTCGCAGCCGATCTTCACTGCAACCTACAATCTGCTCTCCCTGTAACTCAATAGAGCCACTGGAAACTTTCAGCGCCTTGGCAAGCAAACCCATTAATGCAAACGCTATTACTGACTTGCCTGAGCCTGACTCACCCACCAGACATAACACCTCACCAGGTGCGACATCAAACGAGACGTTACTCACTGCATAAGTACGGTCGGCATTTTTTGGCAGATTAATGGTGAGATCATTGACCGACAACACAGCAGAGTTTTGGTTGGACGATTCCACTGTCAGATCTCTTTTGACATACGCGGATCAATCGTGTCGCGTAAACCATCGCCCAGCATATTGATAGCCAGTACCGTCAGCGTTAAAAAGATACCCGGATACAAAATACTGTGTGGGTATATCTGAAACAGATCTCTGCCCTGCGCCATAATGTTCCCCCATGTCGGAATTTCCGGCGGAACACCTACACCCAGAAAACTTAAGATAGCCTCCAGCAATATGGCGGACCCACAGATAAAAGTGCCCTGAACAATTAGTGGTGCAATGGTATTGGGCAACACATGGCGATAAAGAATTTTGGCCGTTGGAGTACCCACTGATATAGCAGCCTCAACATACGGTTCTTCTCTGATGGATAGCACAATAGAACGAACAAGCCGAACCACACGCGGTATTTCCGGTATCACGATGGCAATAATAACAGTGGCGAGCGTCGCACCGGATAATGACACCAATGCAATGGCCAGCAAAATAGACGGAATAGCCATCAGACCGTCCATAATCCTCATCACTATCGCATCAACAAGGCGAAAGTAACCGGCAATAAGACCAATAAAAAGCCCTATAGTGACAGCGATAGTGGCTACAGATAAGCCTACAATCAGCGACACTCTGGCCCCGTACACCACACGCGCAAAAATATCACGGCCGAGCTTGTCAGTCCCCATGTGAGCAACCTGGCTGTATCTGTTGCCTTCGTCGTCCTTATGAACTGTTTCGACTCCGGGGACTTTATTGCGATTCCGCGGGCTGATGTCAGTGGGATCTATCGACGTTAGAAAAGGTGCGGCAGGAACTAACATCACAATGATAAAAATCAGGAAACCACCAATCACAACACTCGGATTGCGAATTAATCGGGACCACACAGACGGCTGATGACTAACTTCAATCGATTCAGCAGACTCTTCTGAAATCACACTGCCAGTCACAATAGTTCGCCTGTCACATTATCAGCCTTTTTTAGCAACGAATTGGTCAGTAACGGATTCGAGGGTCGAGTAATGTGTAAGCCACATCTATTAGCAAATTGATCAGAATATAAACCAGTGAAAATAGAATGATCAGCGCTTGCACAGTGGGATAATCTCTACCCTGAATTGCATCCAGTGTGAGCAAGCCCAGGCCCGGTATCACAAACACACTCTCTGTCACTACCACACCGCTGATTAGAATAGCGATAGCGATACCAATGATGGTAACAATGGGTACTGCTGCATTACGCAACGCATGCTTCAGCAACACCTTCATTTGCGGCAGGCCTTTGGCTCGGGCCGTTCTAATGTAGTCCTCGTTTAAAACTTCCAGTACGCTGGTGCGCGTCATCCGTGCAATAAGTGCTATAAAAATTACCGACAATGCTGTGGCTGGCAAAATCAATTTATAGGCCCAGCCACCAATGCCGTCTTCTATATGCTGATAACCCTGCACCGGAAACCATTCAAGCTTTACTGCCAGAAAGTAAATTAACAGGTAACCTATAACAAACACCGGAACCGAAAAACCGATAACCGAGAATCCCATCACCAGACGGTCGATCCAGGTACCATGCTTATAGGCTGCAAGGGTGCCGAGCGGCACAGCAATAAGGCAGGCCAGAACAATGGTAAAGAGTGCCAGCGACAGCGTAGGTTCAACACTGTCTCCAATCATATTGATTACCGGGCGTTTGTAATAAAACGATTCGCCAAAATCTCCTTTGAGCAGGTTTTTGGCATAAATGACAAACTGTACCGGTAGTGGTTCTTCGAGCCCCAGCTTTACTCGCAGTTCGGCTATATCTTCCGAGGTAGCAGCATCACCGGCAATGTTGGCTGCAGGATCTCCAGGCGTCAGCCGCAACATCAAAAATACAATAACAAGCACTGTCAACAGCACAGGTATGGTGGCGAGAATTCTCTTAAAAAGGTAAGACCACATTGGCGCAGGCTATTTGATTATTGTTTTTATTAGGAGTAGCGACTCGGGCAGCACCATTGCGATGCTGCCCGAGTACTCTGCACTACTCGTCTTTTTTGTAGCCCCAAAATGCAGGAACAGGTGATACCGGCGCACCGGAAATATTCGCACCCATCGCATGCGGCTGATACCACTGCCCAAGATGCACATGGGTCGGTGCTTCAGATACTCGCGTCTGCAACGCTTCTACCAGACCGAGCTGCTTACCTGGATCAGGCTCTCTGGAGAAGTCATCACGCAAGCTCTGGATTTCATCGTCGCAGGGCCAGCCAAACAACGCCTGGTCACATGCAGCATTTAGAAAAGGTGTGGTAAGCGGGCTGGCATTATCAACCGAATTCCACGAAGTGATAAAAGCGTTCCAGCCTCCATCTTCCGGCTTTTCTTTCTTATTGCGACGTCCCACCAGTGTCTGCCAGTCCATCGCCTGCATGTCTACCTTCAGACCAATTTTTTCCATGATGTCTTTTGCAACTGGCGGCAGCGGCTCAAGTACAGCAAGATCGGTCGGGTGCATCAGAATCAACGGCGTACCATCATAGTCAGACGCCTCAATCAGTTCTTTGGCTTTAGCAATGTTGCCTTCGAGTTTGTCTTCGAAGCCTTTTTCTGTGGCAATTGGAGTACCGCAGATAAACATGGCTTTGCAAAGTTTGAAATACTTTTCATCACCAATTGCTGCATACAAAAACTCTTCCTGATCGAATGCATAGAGCAATGCCTGCCGGACCTTTGGATCATCAAACGGAGGATGGAGCTGATTGAATCGGAAGGTATACTGATTGCCGAACGGGTTGAGATCGACAAGTTGTATATTGGAATCTTCTTCCATTAATGGCAGCAGATCGTGCGCTGGTGATTCGATCACATCGATCTCACCTTTGGACAACGCATTCATTTTAGTTTGCTGATCACGAATGACTTTCCAAACGACTTTATCTACGTGTACCTGTTTGCCACCAGCCAGACCATCACCTGGTTCATCGCGAGGAACGTATTTTTCAAACTTGGCAAACTCGGCTTTATCACCCGGTTTCCATTCGTCTTCCAGAAACACATAAGGGCCGCTGCCGATATATTCAGTGATTTGATCCCCAGGCGGTGTCGCTGCAATACGAGCCGGCATTATAAATGGCACGTTAGAAGATGGCTTGCCAAGTGCCTGCAGTATCAAACCGGTGGGTTCATTAAGTACGAACTGAAAAGAGTTGTCACCGGTGGCAGACATCTCAGACACAAAAGTCATCATCTTCTGACCCATGGCGTCTTTCTGCCCCCAGCGCTCCAGAGAGGCGATGACATCAGCACTGGTTACAGGCTGATCGTCATGAAACATCAGACCGTCACGCAGGGTAAAATCGTAAGTTAATCCATCATCAGAAATAGTGTGCGTATCAACCATTTGCGGTTTGACTTCGCCTTTGGTATTGATCGCAAACAACGTGTCATACACCATGTAGCCGTAATTCCGCGACATATAGGCCGTGGTCCAGATTGGATCTACAATCTTTAAATCCGAATGCATGTTGACGCGCAGCAC
>CAYPDN010000293.1:0-5166 GCA_964409445.1 uncultured Granulosicoccaceae bacterium | reverse complement strand
AGTGACTGATTGGATTTTTTAAATCTGGCAATCACCCGCGAGTGTTCCTCTTCGGTGTCCGCAATAGTTCTGCGCCATTCACGCTCAACACGGCGTGCGCCGTTTTGCTGACCGAGTTTACCGATTGCCCAACCAATGAATAGTCCGATCAGGCCTGCGAGTGCCAGAAAGCCCAGCATCTTGGTGATCAGGTACAGCATTGACGGGCTGAAGGATGAGAAGAGTGACATTTGTCCTTTACTCCGTTTAGAGTTTAAATTCTATTCTGCGATTTGCTGCTCGACCTGCGTCCGTATCATTGTCGCGGATCGGTGCAGTTTCGCCATAGCCGATAGGGCTGAGACGATTGGCAGGTACATCTATTTCAACCAGGTAGTCGCGCACCGCTGAAGCACGTTGCTTACTTAAGCTTAAATTTCGTACTGCATCACCTGTAGTATCTGTGTGGCCTGCGATTTCAACAACCAGATCGCTATAGCCGAGGATCGCAGCGGCGACGTCCTGCAACACGTCTTTGGCATCGTCAGTAAGCGTTATACTGTTTTTGTTGAACACTATGTTGCTGGTTGGCAGCGCATCGAGCTCTTGCAATAACGACTGAGCCAGCAGATCTTCATTGCTATCGGTGATAGTAACGTTGTTGACCGAGAAATTATTTAGTACACCGAGCTTATCACCAGCGATTTCGGTTGCAGCAATAGCCAGGTCTCGTCCGGTTTCGCGATCACTAACGCTACCACTGAGACGCATCTGGTCAGAGCGGATATTGACGGCGAAATCTTCAATATCCCGTACCTCAGAAGTAACATTGAGCGCATCGTCGATCCATGTAGCACTTGCAACAGTATCTGAAATCGTTAGCTCGTCATTGAATCCGTTAGCACCGAACAGGTCGTTTAAGCCGGTGCGTATTGCAGTGGCGTCAGACTCACTTGCTACAAAGCCTGTCACACTGATTTGATTGTTGCTGGATCTGATTTCAACAGAAGCGGCTCTTTTTTCAGGGGCGGCTGGAGTTGCTGCACTACCAGGTGTTTTGGCTGCTGTATTGGCAGCAATCGCAGTTTTGTCATCTGTAGTTGATTCAGAATCAGCTTCTTTGGTCGGCTTAACCGTTAAGTTGTCAATGACCTTAAGTTCCGCGCCAAGCAATCTCTCTGCAGTCGCGACTTTTGTTCTGCGAATATCCTCGGCAGCCACAGAGCCGCCCATGACGAGATCGCTGCCAGTCACTTTGAGTACCGGATTGTTGATACCGTCGAGCTGATCAATCATCGACAACATACCGTCAAGCCATTCCGGAGCGGCGCTGCCTTCGAAACTTGAAAGCTCATCTTTGACATTGCCACGACCGAACTTGCCAGCCAGTGCAACGTTGATACGTTCGATAGTTTCTGTATCCGGCAGAATGCCCTGGGTACTGACTTTGTTGTCTATGGCTGCGATTGTCAGGGTTGCCGGTGCTGCAACATCTGACTCTGTGCTGTCAGGGACTAATGGGGTTTCAGGTTTTTTCTGTTGTTCGTTGTTGTCTGCAGTTTTAAGGTCTGGTGCCTGTTCAGCAGTATCGCCTTCGATGGTTAGTTTGTTGATTACCCGACTGACGCCGTAGACTGACATAGCTGATTCTTCGGCGCGTGTGCGAGCGGCATCAGAGCCGATGGCACCGGCGAGAACCACAGCCTGGCCGTCGATGGAGAAGTCACTGGCACCGGTACCTACTAACGCACTGGCGACTCTGGCTGTCAGATCACGCTCGATACTGGGTTGTAGAAGGCGGAAGCATAAAAATGCTGCAACAGCCATCAGCAGGAGAGCCAACAGCACGAGCGACAATGTGGTGCCTGCGCCTCCCGCGCGCGACGATTCGGTTGTATTACTTTGCATTGCTTTCTCTATTGTTCTTATAGTGCGGTTGCCAACCGTGCGTTGCTCGCGGTTGCGACGCGGCTTGCTAATGCGTTTGCTCTGTTAGTTTTGTCCTTCTCTGCTCGTGCTCAGCCTGGGCCTGTTGCAAAGCGGCAGGTGGTTAGAGCAGGAGTTCAACAAGGTTTTTTTGTTGTTATATTACTCAATTGTAGTCGAACCTCGTCAAACCTCCATGAGACTAGCAAAACTCTGGAATATCGATCCTGACCACAACGAAAGTATTGTTAATCCGTTAACCTTGAGTCCGGACGAATACAACGCTAAAACGGGCAGAACGAAGTAGTGACTAAGTGGCGTCTGCAACGCCGACCCTCAGGCGGAGGGTGTAATTTCGCTCACCTGCAGGATCATTCCCTCGGTACCAAAATATGATGCCACCAATAGATCAACAAAAAACTATTAGCGCCAATTATTTGACTAGATATAAGGGTCTGAGTCTGTTAACCGGAGTCGTGTTGCTTGTATGGACTCAGAGTTCATTGTTGGCTGCAGACTCTGCGACAGATCAGGTCATTATCGGCTGCAGTGCCGGAGCTAATGACGAACGGACCATCGCAGAGTGCATAACGCTGCAGCTTGAGCAGGCGGAGGCGTCACTTGTGCGGGTTGAAAGCAGCTGGCAAAGATTGCTGCAAACGCAGATTGACTCCGCTATTGAAGACAATGAGACGGTAAGCAATTCCCGACCTGGTGGCAGTCAGAGCGTAACTGCTGCATCCGAGAATTCCAATGTTATTGCAATAGTCAACGATACGGCCCTTCAGTCTGGTGTCTCTACCGAAGGCAGTCGAGTTATCAATATTGACGATGGCGGTGACGCACAGACTGGAGACTCCGGCAACACAGGCGAAGCCCCGGAAGCGTTTGACAGCAACGTGGATCTGACAGAGCGCTTCGGCTTTTTGCCGGCACTTTTTCGTACTTACCGTGACCAGCACTGTGCATGGCAGGCAACTCAGTTTGGTGCAGACCGTATACAACTACATTATCAGGCGTGTATTACCTCTTTAACCGAGCGCAGAGCTCAGGACTTGGTGCGTTTGCTCGCACAGCAGCGGGCAGTTGATAAGGGTGGCCGCGGGTATAGTGGTTATTACGTCAAAACTGAGAATGGCGCTTTGTTTCAGGCTTGTGATCGCCGGACCGACTGGTGGGTAACCGGAACGGACTCAGTGTTGTCTGCATTGGATCGACGTTATAACGATATCGAAGCGCAGAGCTTGCAGGTTACCGATCTTCTTTATATTGAGTTAAGTGGCGATGTCACCGGTGCACCAGGCGTTGGTCCGGGTGCAGACTACGAGGCGGCAATTGCAGTACGTAGCATAGGCTTGCTGCGACCGGTATCGGCGCAGGATTGTGTGGCAGCCAATAATAGTGTGCCGGCGGTGGCAAGCCCTGGGGGTGCAGCAAGTACCGGTACCTCTGATAACTATCAATCTGATGCGGCGACCGTTGATAACTTTGCATCTTCAGGGTTCCTTTACGGCTACTTTAACGACTGGCTGACTGCCTGTGCTATTACTGAAAACAGTGTTTGCAGTGCAGAAACAAATGCGCAATTTGCCAGTGACGGTGACTGGAGATTGCGAGTTGATCGATCTCTTGAAGGTGACTGGAGAATCTTTTTAATACCGACGACTGAAGATCAGGTAATTGAAAAACAGTTGACTATGAAGATCAACGACGCAGAAGTGTTTCTCAATAAAACCTATCCTCTGTCAATGCTTCTGCCGATAAATCAGGGACAGGTGCTTGCTGATGGTGAGCTTGCTCGTGAACTTATCGCGAAGCTTCGCCTTGGTAGGGAGTTGCGGTTGCAATGGTTTGATGAAACCGACGTGATGTCTGAATTAACCTTCTCGCTGCAGGGAGTAACCAGCGCCCTGCAATATTTTGATAACAAACAATAGGTCGTTTGTTAGTTGTTTCTACCACTGATGCTGAGCCAGAATCTGTGCAACGATACTGGCGGCAACGACGGATTTTTGCTTACCGCTGATTTGCAGCATGCCGACAGGCATGTGAAAGCGCTGGAGCTCTTTCGCGGTCACGCCACTTTCCTGTAGTCTTTTTGTAAACAGTGCTGCTTTTTTTTCTGACCCCATACAGCCAACGAATTCTGTGTTTGCGGTTAAGGCCAACTTGCAGAATTGATAATCCAGATCATGATCGCGGGTTAAAACAACCACGACTGTATCGAACGAAATAGTGTCATTCTGTTGAACATCGGTTATCCAGTTCACGATTACAGGAAGTGTCTCCACTTGCCGTGAAATTTCCTGCGCTACCGGATGATCACCGATCACGGTAAGAGAGATATTTCTGTTTTGAACTGTCCTTTGCAGAAACAGTGAGTTCCCCTGTGAGTAAGTAGTTAGTTCTGCGATCTTTTGGTAGGACGGTGTGTTTACTGCTGACAGCACCTTTGTACTCACCGGCGCATTGCTGTCAGTTCGATCGAATTCGCGTTGCAACGTGCAGCTTGTGCCATTTGACTGGTGTTGGCGCAGCTGTATTAGCCAGGTGGGATATTCCTGCGCGTCGAAGTATTCATATACTGCGGTGCAATAGCCGTTGCTGGTGCCCGCAATGTTGCCGAGGGGCATTTTTACCGTGCGATAGTGCACCGGGTCAGTGAGTAGTTCTTTGGCAGCACTTAGCATTTCGAGATAGCGCACATCAGAGTTCATAAATCGATGTGTACCAGACGCGGAGTAAAGCAAACCTGCGCCGGGCAAATCTGGTGAGCTACCGCTGTATTCCGTAATCGTGGCCAGCACAAATGGCTTTCGTTCGAGGAAATGCTCGTGCAACTTTGAAAGCCAGTCTGACAATTTGATCCCCTTATCCTGCCATGGTCGTGACGTTTCTGACGTCGGACGTTCTGCCCGCCTGCGAATCATAACGGTATGTACGAAGGATTCTCTGGTTATGGCACAAATTTTTGACACTCAACTGACAGAAACCCGATTTCGAACTTTTTTTTGGCGGTGCCGATGGTGCCTGCAGCTTGAGTCCTGATCAGCTGGATAAGTGGCATTAAGCAACCCAAACTTGTCCATGAAGCAGGTTTATCAACGCGTCAGCCAAATCCTGACACGCGTCTATACTCATTTGCGACGGAGTGGGGCTAAGGTCCGGGTCGGGCCCAGGGAGTGGCACGAAAGTTGGCAGGTAGCAGGGATGGCATGAGCTGATCGAACAGAAATCTTTGAGATGTCTAAAAATAATATG
>CAYPDN010000292.1:0-5202 GCA_964409445.1 uncultured Granulosicoccaceae bacterium | reverse complement strand
CAGAATTAGAAGCGGGCGTGCTTACGGAGACATTGGAGCAGCTTGTTGAAGCAGGAACAATTGATACACCCAATTGCCTGCAACAGAATGTAAGAGCGGATGGCCAGGCAGCGAACGACGCTAACACGGATAATGGTAACTGCGGAGCTGAGCTAGCTCGCTATATGTACCAAAATGATCTTACAGGTGCTGTAGCGGGACCTAATACCGCAATAACACACACGATAGGGTTTAACTTTGATAACCCCTGGCTGGCAACACTATCTGATGAAATGACCGGTGGTGGAGGAACGCACCACGAAGTTGAATCAATCGACCAGCTACAGGACGCACTCGCTAATGTATTTAACTCAGTGGGTTCTGCGTCTTTTGCCGCCCCAACGGTGTCTAATGACTCGTTTAATCAAAGCCGCCATCGGGACGAACTCTATTTCGCACCGTTCAAGCCGTCTGACAGAGAGCGCTGGACTGGTAATTATAAAAAGTACCGTCTGGCTGTAGATTTGGTTGTGGACGATAACGGTGATGCAATTCTGGATGCTGACGGAAATGAGGAATTTAATCCGCAGGTTGTGGATGTTAACGGCAACCCTATCGTAGACGAGCTGAATAACACGCTAGCAACTTCTCAAAGTTTCTGGGCTGATGCACCGGATGGTGCAGCTGTAGCTGATGGTGGGTTCGCGGGCAACCTGACCCCTTACGAGGATCGCTTTTGGTATACGGATCCCGATGCCCTTACCAATCCAACTGCCAATTTAGAACCTATTCGAATTACTGAAGATGACATAGGCGATATTTCACCAGCTATTCTGGGGGCTGGCTCAGACGCGGAGCGCGATACGTTGATGTCCTGGGCGCTCGCGCCAGATGTGCCATTCGAAAACAATACTACGCGCAGTTATGTGGCTGATTCGCTGCACGGTTCTCCGCAGCTGCTGACTTATAATTCGTCGACATCGATTGACCCGAATGTACGTACGGAAGTACTCTTCGCCGCGACCAACCAGGGTGTGCTGCACGCAATAGATCCGGTGTCAGGTGAAGAACTCTGGTCATATTCGCCAGCAGAGCATTTGCCGAACATAAGAGATTATTTTAGAAACAGGCGCACCAGAGGTGAGCGTACCTATGGTCTGGATGGAGAAATTTTGCTCCATAGTACTCGCGTCGAGTCTCAGGCCTACGACTTTGAAGTTGATAAAGCGCGCTTGTATATGACCGAGCGGCGTGGCGGTAACCGGGTTTATGGTCTGGATATTTTTAACGGGCACGCATCGGAAACTCTAGATGGATCTGCGCCTTTTGAAGTACTGTGGAAAATAACCGGTGGCGCAAACGGCAGTGACGAGTTTGAAGATCTGGCACAATCCTGGTCAAAGCCTGTGATGATTAATGTGCGTTTCGGTTGCCCTCAAAATTGTGAAGAAAAAGAATTGTTGATGTTTAGTGGCGGCTACAACGCCTCTGAGTATGATGATGTTAACCTCGATTTTGCAACGTTTGACGGTAATGCTCCGGAAAGTGGCCACGGCAATGCAGTATATCTGGTGGATCCAGACACCGGTGAGCGTGTCTGGTCAGTTGGCAACGGGTCTGCGGGCGACAATGCTAATCATGATCTTAATCTGCCCCTGGAACACAGTATACCGTCGACACCGGTACCTGTTGATACAAATCTGGATGGCTTTGTAGATCTTCTGTTCTTTGTTGATATAAGCGGTGATGTATGGCGCGTCGATCTGAGCAGAGGTGATTCCGATCCAGATGCAATTCATCTGGGTGGTGGTCAGATTGCAGCACTTTCTCCACAGGGGCAGTCGCTGCGGTTTTTTAATCCGCTTGATGTATCAATTAGTGGGTTCAACGCTACCACATCAAACTATTTTCTGGTTACCGGTAGTGGAATGCGTAACAGTCCGTTGTTTCCTGAGCCAAACAACAATCGCTTATACGCGATTGCTGATCGAAATATCCAGCGTGTGCCTACCGACTACAGATATGTTATCGGTGAGAATGGTAACGACAACTCTATAATCACAGCCAGCGACGATATTATTCGCAACGTCGATGACCCGAACAGTACTACCAGTGTCTTCCATGGTTTTTATCGATCTTTTCCGTTGGGTGAAAAAGTGCTGGTGCCAACTCAAACCAGTAGTTTTCGTGTTCGTGCGTCTACCTATGTGCCACCCGCTCTTTCGACAGAGGGATGCGCGGGTCCGATTGGCAATTCACGCTTGTACCTTCTGGCATTGCCAAACGGTGAAAATGCTATACCGGAAGATGTAACTGAGGGTTATTTTGCCGGTGGTGAAGGAATTCAGGGCCCCGGTGTGCAAATTAATACAGGTGCCGGCGACTCAACCTATCTTTTGTTTGATAAAGAAGTCAGGGCCACTAAAGATGTAATCGTTGGTGCCACCGAAATATATCGAAAATTTCAACGCACAGGTTGGGTAGAGCAGGATGGTTACTAAAAGCATGAAAAACAACAAAGGTTTTACGTTGATCGAAGTAATGATCGTTGTCGCTATTATTGGAATAATCGCCGCGATTGGATACCCGAGCTATGGCAAATATCTGCATAAAGCAGGGCGCGCGGAAGGTTCAGCGCTGTTATTGGAAGTGATGGAAAAGCAAGAGCAGCATTATCGTCGGAAAAGGACCTATGCGACGGCGCTGTCTGATCTGGGTTATGCAGGTAGTGCTGAAACCGAAAGATATAAAATAGTTGAGCCAATGGCGGCTTGTGAAAACACAACAATTAGACGTTGCGTTTTAATAACTGCAGATGCGCAGGGCAAGCAGCCTGTTGATCAGAAACTGACACTCAATAGCAGAGGCGAAAAGAACGCTAACTGGGATTAGCAGTGCACCCATCTGTTAACAGGCGGTGCATAGCCTGTGCGCTTACGGTGACGTGATCATGCAGCCATTTTTAACTCAGCTACAAGTCCCGAGTTAAAGAACTTAGCCCCCGGGAACAAGTCTTACCACACCATGCACGGTGCGACTTACCATGTTTGCATCAGTGCTCATCTGGCCTGTAGATGTCACCATGATTCTTTGGCCGGAAAAACCCTGAGCACCCAAAGATGATCCGAACGTATCGGCAGTGCCTGCTGTTGTATAGGTTACCGACGCGCTTACATTTGTAATGTTAGTCGCGACTTGAGGGTTTCGTGCAGTGCCGTTGATCAACGCCTGACTGATCCTCGCGGTGTCCAGCAGTGCAACTTCCGCAGCGCTTTCTGACGCCTGAAAAGTAATATTCTTCTGGTAGTCGTTTGCGGACATCCGTTCCACGACCGACGCACTTTTCAGACTGCTGACACCGATTAACGAAATGAGTACCAGCATAATCAGTGCAACCACAAGAGTTGCACCTTTTTCGTTGCCGGGTATTGTTGTGCCTGGAAACTTTTGCATAGTAATTATTCCTGTATGGTTCTGTTTCGAAGCTGAATGGTAGTGTTAAAAGCCGCTCTCAACCGTCGATCACCCTGGTGTTGATCGTTTGAGGACGCGTCCGGTCCGACAGTTGTTCCAGCAATATTATAAACGCGATTATCATTATCCGACGCGGCATAATCGGCCGTGGCGATTAGCAGCCCCAGTTGAACGCTGAGAACATTGGCAAAGTTTGTCACAGCGTCTGCAGTTACATAGCGAAT
Source organism: uncultured Granulosicoccaceae bacterium (assembly GCA_964409445.1). Lineage (GTDB taxonomy): Bacteria > Pseudomonadota > Gammaproteobacteria > Granulosicoccales > Granulosicoccaceae. The sequence goes on along the minus strand of CAYPDN010000292.1, from coordinate 1,525 downwards.
AAGAGGCGGCAGTTCCGGGTCTGGCTGGACATTCTCGCCATATAGAACCTGCAGGTTTTCGACTCCTTCAACCAGCTCCGTCCGTGCACCCGTTGTGGTGTCCAGTACGAACAATGAAAAGATACTGTCTCCGTTTGGAGTATCGCGACCACTGTCGCCTATATAGTAGGCACTTGCTTCAAATCGCATTACTCTGACAGGTACAGCATCCCGATCGCCGGTTCCGGTATAAACCGTATTAAAATTACTTTGTATATTTGCGGATGTTCCGTGTTGCACAACAGTCTGTCCGGCGGCGTTATCATCTACGTCTGTGGCGCGAAATATCTCTGTGGTCTCACAGTTGGAGATCATAAGCATATCGTTGGTGGCAAACTGATCCGGATTCAGAGGTAACAGAATGTCTGCACTTGAGCTTGTCATGTCTGCCGCGAGCGTTGAAGTTCTGCCGCTGCCGTGCTGAATATAGAAAACATCGGTATCGGCTTTAACGCGACCAGATATCGGGTTTAGATCTGCAGGTCTGGCAGGGTCCCAGCTATTGCCGGTGTCTACCTCTGAACCCCAGATAGCGCCATCCCGCAAATCAACAGTGGGTGCGACTGTAGCCAGAACAATGGCTGGATCTTTAACTTCATCGCGACAACCTTCGTAGCCGGCCATTCGTGTGGAGTAGGATATAATATCAAGTGCTACACGGCCATTGTCCTGAATTCGCGCCATACCTGTCGACAGTTTCGAAGATGCGCTGTTGGTTGAAAAAACTGTTACCGCGCCGCCGAGAATGACCAGCCCGATAACGGATGCGATCATTAGTTCGATCAGTGAGAAACCAGTCTGATTGCCGGGTGTGTTGTGCATTGCGCGCATATTTTTTTGTTTCATGTAATTCATAGCACGGCACCAAGAGTGATTGTCTGCTGACCTGTTTCACCACCGTCAATGAAATCATTCCAGGTAATGGTTACGTTAGTCACATCGTTGCCCCCGTCTGTGACTGTGCCGACTGCATTAGGAGGCAGAAGTGTAGTCGAGTTGGCGGCGTCTCCGGCTCTGAAGTAGCGAGCCCATATTCGAAGGTCCTGATTTGCAAGCTGTACAGCACTACAGCCGTTAGCACAGTTTTGATCCGCTGGTACATTGGTGCCTGAGTCGAAGCCGATGTAGGTGGCGCGGGCGTCAGGGTTGAGTCGCATGCGATCAATAATGTCATTGGCTGCCATCGTTGCATAAGTGCGAGTCGTCGCAGCTTGCGTATAGTTTAATCCGAGTATTTGCATACGCGAGCCTGCAAGCAAACCGATAGCGAGGATTACTACAGCAAGTAGTACCTCTATCATTGCAAAGCCTTCAACTTGTTTGTTTGTTTTCATAATTTGGTATCCGGAATTGGCGATTTAGCTGAAACCAGTTAAGAACAGGTAACAGGGTTTCCGATAATATCTTCAACGATAGAATCGCCATCAGTGTCTGTAGCTAATCTGCCCAACCCGGTTACCCACAGGTTCAGTGCTCTGGCTGACTC
>CAYPDN010000291.1:0-5214 GCA_964409445.1 uncultured Granulosicoccaceae bacterium | reverse complement strand
AGATATGGCCGGTTAAGATATGGTCGGTTAAGCCAGATCGTTCAGAGATACGGAACCAGATGTTCCGGAGCGTGCATTTCGGCGACAATAGCAGTGCCGATTACCCTTAAAAGCAGTGAGTGTTATTGACTTTAAATAGCGTGTCCGCGAATATGAAGCGGAGGCTGAAAGCACCGTCTAAAAAGCGATGCAAGCGCTTACACACAAATTACCAGAATCTTATCCGTTCGGAGGAATTATGAAACTAGTTAAACTTCTCAGTGCAGCAGCTCTGAGTGCGGCAATGGCAGTTAGCACTGTGCAAGCCGAAACCACCATTCGTGTGCAATCGGTGTTAGGCGATTCTTCAGACGAAGTGGTCATGTTGAAGGAATTTGCGAAAGACGTCGGTGAACTTACCGGCGGTTCACTGACCATCGAAGTACTGCCTGCCGGCGCGGTTGTCTCACCCAGCGATATCATAGACGCGGTTGACGCAGGCCTTGTTGAAGCAGGGTTTGCATGGACACACTACTGGGGCGGCAAGCACGTTGCAGCGAACCTTTTTGGTGCTCCTGTTGCAGGCGCAGGTGTTGGCATGGACAACATCGCATTCCTTAGCTGGTTCCAGTTTGGCGGTGGTAAAGAGCTTTATGACCGTTTGTGGGACGAAATGGGTGTCAACGTCAAAGGTTTCATGTTGCAGCCTGTAGGTCCTGAAGCATTGGGCTGGTTCCCTAAGCCGATCGAGTCTATGGATGACTTCCGCAAGATGCGCTTCCGTGCGCCTCCGGGAATGGTTGGTGCTGCATACGCTGATATCGGTGTTCCAGCTGTTGCGATGGGTGGTGGTGACATCCTGCCTGCGCTTGAGAAAGGCACAATCGATGCGGCTGAGTGGTGCTGCCCTAAGCCTGACTCTGTCTTCGGTTTTCAGAAAGTTCTGAAGCACTACTATCTTCAAGGCCTGCACCAGGTTGTCGTGAACGCCGACTTGTATGTAAACGGCGATGTCTATAACGACCTTACTGATGTTGAGAAGAAGGCTCTGGAAGTTGCATCAAACGCATCACTTTCAAAGTCTATGTCTTACCGCATTTATGAAAACGGTAAAGCGCTTAAGGACCTGACAGATAACCACGGCGTTATTCTGGAAGATACTCCAGCTGAATACTTCACTGAGTACATGGCCGCTGCGCAGAACGCGTTGCAAACTGCTGCAGACGAGAACGAGTTCTTTGCAGAAGTGTGGCAGTCGCAAAAAGACTTCGCCGACATCGCAGTTCCATTCTGGGCTGGTGCACAGGCTTCGAACGCAAGTCTGGGTAAAGCACACGCAGATACTCTGAAGTAATTTCAGTGCACGCGGGCACCTTAGAGCCCGTACGCTTGAAACACTGAAGTAATCTGTTAGTACGGGCTCTTATATGGAGCCCGTACTCTTTAAAAACACTGCAGTACTTGCATTTCTGTGCGGCTCTTTAACGAGCCCGTGCGTTCTTTTTTCCAAGCGCCACTTCTATTGACGTTTCGAAAAAGAGAATGCGGATTTCAAATCCACGTCTAGCGAAGGAAACACCAAATGGCTGAAGAACCGAATCCGGAAGATCTGGAAATCGCGGACGAGCTAATCGCCGAACGACGCGCCGAAGCCCCTGGTGAAACACCTGAGGACATGACGCCCTGGCAGCGCCCGATCACTGCTGCTATTGATGTTTTAAATTATCGTATGGGTCAGATCATCGCACTTCTTTTGGTGCCGTTGATTGCAGCTGTAGTTTTCGAGGTTATCTCGCGCAACTCCTTTTCGATTCTTCAAAACGCGGGCTTTGAAGATCTGGCGCGTTCCCTGAATCTTGGGCCGACGCTTTGGGTTTATGACATCAGCCGCATGATTGCCGGTGTGTTGTTTATGGCCGCCGCAGGTTACGGACTTATGCGCGGTGTTCATATTCGTGCGGACTTCATCTACCGATATTGGTCGGACAAGACGCAGGCAACCGTTGATGCAACGCTGTACCTGCTGTTATTCATTCCATCGATGATTTTCTTTGCTATCGTCTCTTCACAGTACTGGTGGACTTCATTTGCCGGGTCAAACGTTTCTGTAGGCCAGTGGTGGCAAGCGCTTGGTGTTGCGGCGAGTGCGGGTGATGAGCCAATCGGCATGTGGGAGGCCTTCAAGGCAACTTTAACAGCTGGGGAAACCAGACAAGCTGACAGCGCCTGGGGTCCACTAGTCTGGCCTGCACGTCTGGCTATGCCAGTTGGTGCTTTCCTGTTAACACTGCAGGGCATTCCCGAGATCTTTCGTGCCTTTCATAAAATGGGTAAGGCACGTGAACGGGTGTTTTTGCGGTTGATGCCGATCTACCTGATTGTTCTGCTTTGGTTAGTGCTGGCAGTCTTTGCACCCGACATCGTACCGGGTGGGGAATGGTTCACTGATTTAATGAAAGCGCGGCCGAGCCTGCCCAAACCTGTCATTGGTTTGATCATGCTTGGAGTGATGCTGTTTGTTATCTTCATAGGTTTTCCGATCGCGTTCACACTGATCTTCCTGGCTTTTGTGTTTGGCATCTGGGGTGCGAACTTTAAACTCACCACGCTTCTGATGACGCTGAACACCAACTCCACTATGTGGAATGATCAGCTTATGGCAGTACCGTTGTTCGTTTTGATGGGTATTGTTATGGAAGCGGCCGGATTGATGGAGCGTCTGTTCGCGTCGATTCAAATGATCATGGCGCGCGTACGCGGCTCGCTTTTTGTTGCAGTTCTTATTGTCTCAACCATCTTTGCTGCAGCCACCGGGATTGTTGGTGCGTCGGTAACGCTGCTCGGCATCATGGCGGGTGCAACGATGACCCGATCCGGTTACAACGTGAAGCTTGCGGCAGGAACAATCACCGCGGGCGGCACATTGGGCATATTGATCCCGCCTTCGATTATGTTGATTGTTATGGGGCCGGTGCTGGAAGTCTCCACGCTTGATCTGTTCCGCGGTGCGTTCATCCCCGGCGCACTACTGGCCACACTTTACTTGCTCTATACATTGGGCCGATGCTGGCTTAACCCTTCACTGGGACCTATTCTGGCTGAAGAAGACCAGCCGCAAACCTCTAAATTCTACGGTGCTGAAGTAGCCTTGATTTGCCTCGGCATACTGACCTTGTGTCGCGTGTTTGGCCTTGCTATTGGTGGCACATTCGCAGGCCTTATGCCGTTCGGTGGTCTGGTGGTTGTACTGGTGTTGTTGGCGCTGGCGTATGCGGCCTATCGAAATTTAAGCATTCTTAAAATCGCAGTCCCTCTGGCCGTTTTGTTTCACCTTTACATGGTCTTTGCGAACAGCGACGGTGGCCTGTCAATTTGGTCGATCGTGTTTGCCGCATTCATTCTGCTGCTGGCATTTCTGGGGCGAGCCATCTATGACAAAGACAGCGGTAATGACTTCTATTTCTCAGATCTTTGGAACGAATTCTTTGCAGGCCTGATGCCGCCCACAATCCTGATTACCTTCGCTTTGGGTTCAATTCTTCTGGGTTTTGCGACGCCTGCTGAAGCTGCAGCGATGGGCGCCTTTGGCTCGATCCTGCTATCGATTGGCTATCGCAAATTCAGTATACCGGGCTTTTTTGACTGTCTGGTTAAGGCGCTGGAAATCACGGTTCTGATCATGTTTCTGGTCGCCGCCTCCAACTTTTTTGGTGCTCAATTCAGTGCGCTTGGAACACCTAAGATGATGACAGAGGTGCTCCTGGGTCTCGAAATGTCGCCTTATCTGATTTTGCTGCTGGTTATGGGGCTTATCTTCCTTTTGGGCTGGCCACTGGAATGGGTGCCGATCGTCCTCATCGTAGTCCCGATTCTGCTACCGACTGTCGAAGCGCTCTCGGTTCACGGGTTGGAGCGCTATGACCTGATGGTCTGGTTCGGAATATTGGTGGCGGTAAATCTGCAAACAGCCTGGCTTTCACCACCGGTTGCACTCTCGGCCTACTTCTTAAAGGGCGTGGTGCCGGAATGGGATTTGAAAGACATCTACCTTGGTATGATGCAGTTCATGTTGGTGCAGCTTGTCGGCTTGATCCTGATCTTCATCTTCCCGCAGCTTGTATTGTGGCTGCCCAAAGTGATGGGAGGGTAGGGGCGTATTTAAAGTTCGGGGTGATGCTGATATTCCTGCAGAGCGTTCATTGACTTCCAAACTATGCGGACTCAGTTCTGCCGTTGCATTCAAGCGACGGTAGTCTGGCAGACACCCGGTTGTCAGTGAGCATGCACTGGGTTTGCATGGCACAACGCACAAGTCTCTTAATTACATCAATGTACGCCTTGCATCCCAATTGAACGAGTCGGCTAACATAGCTGTGATAAACAAATAGCGATCTATTTTTCATGCTCGAAACTATTCTCGACTACGGCCAGATAATCATTGCAGATATCGTGTTGTCTGGTGACAACGCGCTGATCATTGGTATGGCGGCAGCAGGGCTTGCACCTGAACTGCGTAAGAAAGCGATACTGTTTGGAATGATCATCGCTGCACTGCTGCGTGTAGTGTTTGCACTGATTGCTACCAAGCTTCTCGGTATACCCGGCCTATTGCTTGTTGGCGCTTTATTGTTGTTCTGGGTTTGTTGGAGCCTGTACAGGGAAATACGATCCAACAGTCACGCACAGGCTGAGGACGATCTCGAGAATATTGAAAATAGTGGTGCACCGCGCCGAACCTTAAAGCAGGCCTTGATAGCAATCACCATTGCTGACGTCTCAATGTCTTTAGACAATGTGCTTGCGGTAGCTGCCATTGCCGATGGTGATACCAATAAACTGGTCATCGGGCTGGGTCTTGCGATATTGCTTATGGCTTTTGCTGCTACATTGATTATGAAGCTGCTCGCACGCTACCCGTGGATATCCTGGCTGGGTCTTATTGTTCTTGTGTATGTAGCGGCAGAGATGTTTTATAGAGGGATATTTGATCCGGAAAATGGCATTCTGGCGTATCTGCGAACAGCCGGGATAATGTGACGAGGGCAGGGCTTGAAGCAATCGCTTATGCAATCAGGGAGATAGCGACTTGCCGTGATTGAGTAGGGATGTTTTCGGAGTAAGCGCTTCAATTTAAAAGACCGACACCATTGTTCTGGTGCCGGTCTTTTTTTTGTTACGGTAGAAGCACACCATCAATGCCGTGTATGACACCATTTTGTGCTGTCATCTCCGGGT
>CAYPDN010000290.1:3471-5234 GCA_964409445.1 uncultured Granulosicoccaceae bacterium | reverse complement strand
CTCAGATACTTCATCGACTACATCACCCGGTATTGCTACATCCGGTAACAGACTGATCACATCTGCTACCTCGTTTATCCACTCGGGCCACTTCATAGCGACAGGATCAAAGCCTGTCTTAAGTGCATTGTTTGCATCACTGTGAGTAAAATTTCCGCATAACCTGCCGACAATCCAGTCAGCCTGATGAACAACAGCAGCAGGCTTTTGCGGCGCAAACCTGATTACTTTGGCTAGCCCGGAAGTCGCTCCCCCTGCAGCACTGTTTTGCGGCATAACGGACGCGATAGATTTGAGAATGGATGCATCATCTATCGTGTCGTTGTACATTAATGGTAGAGCTATTGGATCGCCGTTTTGATCGACAGGCAGCAACGAACCCGACGTGCCATCCACCGACAGAGCTACAACCCTGTGGTTTGATAACTGTTCCACCACCGTTCTGGCAGAACCACGTAACGCCTGCCACCACAGCTCCGTTGAACGATAGGCATCCACCGGGTCAGTTGAATCAAAATCGGTATAGAGAGTTCTGGCTACTGCAATCTCGACACCACGACGATCAAGTGCTACTACTCTAACACCGGTGGTGCCGACATCTATTCCAAGAACACATGCATCACTCATACGTCTGTCATTCAGGCGATTAGCGCATTGCGCTTCGGGTACTCAGCATCAGGCCAGCAGTTAAATATCTTCCGCTCAAGCACCCGCCAAGCCTTCTCCGGCACTGTCCCCAGAGTATGCTATTTTCATTTTCTGCTCTCCTGCAACAAGCACATTGATGATTGTAACTAATGATGCCACGATATCATCATCATCACTACAATGGTCGTAGATAAAAAATGAATACAGCAGCTTTTTTACATGGTGCACGCGATATCCGTATCGATGAATATCAACCACCGCAGGCAGGTAGCGGCGAATTCCTGGTAGAAGTAGCTGCAGTTGGCATTTGCGGTAGTGATTTACACTATTACAAAGACGGTGGAATCGGTGCAGCTAAGGTGGTGCAACCATTTATTCCCGGGCACGAGTTTTCCGGCTGGCTAACAGATGATATTCCGGAGCTCGATCTACAGCGCGGTGAGTTAGTGGCTGTTGATCCGGCGACTCCCTGCCATCGATGTGAATGGTGCTTTAAGGGGTATCATAATCTCTGTCCGAAAGTTGTGTTTCTCGGGGCACCGCCCTATCAAGGTGCGTTGACTCAGGAAATTATTGTAAAGGCACATAGCATTATAAAGCTGCCGGATAGTTTCAGTGCCTGTGAAGCCGCTATGCTTGAGCCGCTTGGTGTCTGTATTCATGCGATGGATCTGGCGAGTGTGAAATTACAGGAATCAGTCGCCGTGCTTGGTTGTGGTGGTATTGGACTAGGTGTCATTCAACTCCTGGCCAACAGTAGTTGCGGAAACATACTGGCAGTAGACCCTCAGGCTCACAGAGCTCAAAAAGCACTTGAGTGTGGGGCAACCGAGTGCGCTTCATCTATTGATGAAATAAAAGCGTATACCAATGATAGAGGCTGTGACCTGGTGATTGAGGCAACCAATTCACCGGACGGATTTTCACAGGCAGTTCGAGCTGCTGCGATTGGCGGTCGTCTTATCATGGTAGGCATTCCAGACGGTGACGACTACTCTAACCTGTCCGCTTCCGAGTTGCGTCGGCGAGGTCTGGACATTCGGTTTTCCCGTCGTATGGGCAACGTTTATCCGCGTGCGATAGAACTGGTAGAACAGAAACAGGTCGATGTAGAA
>CAYPDN010000290.1:0-3371 GCA_964409445.1 uncultured Granulosicoccaceae bacterium | reverse complement strand
CAACGTTTATCCGCGTGCGATAGAACTGGTAGAACAGAAACAGGTCGATGTAGAATCGATTGTGAGTCACCATGTCTCGTTGGATGCAACAGCCAAGGCATTTGACCAGCAGGCTAATGAAGCTACCGGGTTAATTAAGAGTATGGTCTACCCTGGGCGCTTGCCTGCCGGTGTAACCTTAGATTCTTACAATGCCTAGCTAACTAGTAGCCCGACATGTTATGTAGGCTGGATAAGATGACGCATCCACCCTACGAACTACGAAAGGATTTTCCTTAGCGTTTCTTGACGACCTTCTTTTTGGCGACCTTCTTGCTCGTAGCCTTCTTCCTGGTCGTTTTTTTCTTTCCACTTTTTTTAGAGATGGCGTTCTTTGATTTCTGGCCGTAGCCTTTAAACTTTTCAAGCACCCGATCCATTTCATCATCGGGCAGCACCACCATGTTGCCGTTCATCTTTGCATAGTAATATTGCTTTGACAGAGTCTCAAGCTCTACAGCGGCCCACATGGCGTTTTCCAAACTATGACCTCCGGCGATCATGCCGTGATTCGCCAATAAACATGCACAACGATCTGCCATGGCTTTACGAATACTTTCTGAAAGTTCCGGTGTGCCAAAAGTTTCATAGTCAGCACAACGAACGGTATTGCCACCAAAAGCGGCGATCATGTAATGGCAGGCAGGTATGTCTTCTCTTGCAATAGAAAGAACTGTGGCAAAAGTAGAATGCGTGTGCACCACCGCATCCAGGCTTGGTTTATCCTTAAGGATTGATCTGTGAAAATGCCACTCCGACGAAGGCTTACAAGGGCCGTCCCACTCGAATGCGTCATTCGATAGTGACATTCTGGCGATGTCTTTCGGCTTTAAACTCTCGTATGGGATGCCACTCGGTGTAATCAGCATATTACCGTCGTAGCGTGCGCTGATATTTCCGGAGGTGCCCTGGTTTAAGCCGCTGCGGTTCATCTCAATGCACAGTTCGATGATTTGTTTACGTACGCTGTTTTCGTTCATAGATCTATTGTCTGTGTTTTACTCAGAAAGTAACTTACGTGAGGTAGCTACATCAGTCACGATATCGGTAACAAGGCCCTGATCCAGAATGGCCTTTAACGCCTCTACTTTGTTTTCACCAGCGGATATCATGACTCGCCGGGGAATTTTTTTAAACACCTTGCCTGAAATTCCAATGACTCGACGATTGACAGGGTGATTGACCATTTCGGCATCAGCATCGATAAAATAGCCGAGAAAGTTTCCAATGGCTCCCTCTTTTACGACACTTCGGTATTCCTTATCATCCACCATCTCAACTTCACGGATAGTCGAACTGTCGAGTCCGCCAATACTGACAATAGCGATGTCTGCATTGAGTGCACGCTGATGAATGTCCTGAAACATCGGCTGTGTCATTAGCAGCTCGCGAGTTTTCTCAGAATCACAAACAATCGGTGCAGGAAGATACAGGCACTCTGCGTTTAGTTTCGCTGCAAACTCTGTAGTTGCTTCAAAGCGAGCTATGGTTGAGCGACGAGTAAGTGAGCCGAGAAGTGATACCACTGATACGTTTTGCAATGGATATCGCTGCAACTGAACGACCATTTCTTTCAGTGAAATGCCCCAACCGAGCCCGATAGTCATATCGTTTTTCAATAAAGGCAAAATGGCATTGCCCGCTGCTGCACCGAGCTGGGTGGCCAGTTGATGTTCGTCACTCGCATGACTCAGACATACTTCAGCGGATAACAGATCCCATCGCTTTGAAAGCTGTTCTGCCAGCTCAACATTTTCAAGCAGTGGGGAATTGATTTGAACAGAAACCAGACCACGCTTTCTGGCTTCATTTAATAAACGGATTACCCGCGCCCTGCCAATACCAATTTCAGTGGCAATTTGTTGCTGTGTCATACCCAGGTTGTAGTAATAGTGGGCAATGCGCACAGCAAGCTGTTCTGGCCAGTCGTCTCTCACCAGTCGGCCCTGCTTCCTTTTTGATAATTAAAGATAGCGCCTGTAAATAGCACCGGCGCAAGCTAGTTTCGACTTTACTATACAGCGTAGAACATATGTTTTTACAAGAAAACATATGTCTTGTCTTCCGGAATTGGCTGTGGCACCCTTGATAAAAGGTTGTATCAAAACGAGTTGAAACTGTGCTTGAATCACTGGCTCAACTCAATGTACCCACGTCTTTTGATCAACGGGCGACAGGCTTTGTTTGTTGCGGGTGCATAAGTTGAGTTAACAGCTTACCGGGCACTGACTAAGACCAGGGCTTTGATACAGCCACAGCGCCTTTTGTATTCATGGCGTTGCAATGATCGGAGGAAAGTGCCAGGAATGATCCTGTCCGGAATAAAAACACAGACGTGTCTTTCTTTATGAAAGGCAGGTCATTGCTGCCCCGCTGGCTGACCTCGGAGCACCCACTGCCATGGCTGTTCCCGGTCACGTCGCTACTAATTGTATTCGGCTTATACCCGGTACTCTATTCCCTATGGCTGTCTTTCTTTAAAAGGAATCCGGCTACCCGTAAAGAGACTTTTTTACCCTCGTGGAACTGGAACAAACTGATCTCCGATGATCGTGTTTGGGATGCTGTGCAAATTACACTGACTTATGTGTCTTTTGCGCTGGTCATTCAACTGGTTTTGGGGATGTTAATCGCCCTGTTGCTCGACACAGACCGAAAAGGGTTTGGTGTTCTGCGGGCGCTAATGACCTTGCCACTCGTAGTACCACCCGCAGTAACAGGTATGATGTTTCTGCTGATGTATGACAGCTCCTTCGGTGTTATCAGCAACTCTCTTTACGCGCTCAATCTACTCTCTCCCACGGCTCCAATACTGGGTACAAGTGATACAGCACTGTGGGGGGTGATTGTTGCAGATGTTTGGCAATGGACCCCGTTTATGGTGCTTATTATGCTGGCAGGACTGCGAGCGTTGCCAAGAGAGCCTTTTGAAGCCGCTGCTATTGATGGCGCCTCAGGCCTGCAGTCCTTCTTTTTTCTTACCTTGCCAATGATGTCTAAAATTATCGCACTGGCTATTCTTATACGCGGCATCGATCTCTTTCGTATATTTGATTACGTAAAGGTGATGACAGACAGCGGTCCGGGTACGGCTACAGAAACACTCACAGCCTATGCAGGTACAGTGTACTTTAAGAGTGCGAATTTCCCTTACGCCTCTGCAGTGGCACTGGCAACACTGATACTGGTGCTTGTTGTTTCAAGCGTATTTATTAAAGTCTTCAAGATTAAATTTTAATGAACACTGCAACCCTTAAAACAACGGCAAGGTACATCATCTCTCTGGTGATAGTGGCTGTTTTTATTTTTCCGATCGCCTGGTTCGCCTTAAC
>CAYPDN010000289.1:0-5235 GCA_964409445.1 uncultured Granulosicoccaceae bacterium | reverse complement strand
GTCTATTCCTTTGGCTACAAAAGCAACAGCATCCTCGAACTGGCTACGATCAGACAGGCCAATTGGCAGACCTGACAGCACGTTCTGTGCCTGAGCATAGCTGTCACAGGCCAAAAATACAGACGCTCCGGTACCGGTCATCAGTGGACTTCTTATTTCACCATCTGCGGTTCTCACGTTGCAGCTGATCGCAGAATGCGACAGTGCATCGAGAGCCAACCCGACAGCTGGATAAAGCTCACTCACCAACGGCTGGAACACGTTGCATAATCCAACACCTTCGTGGAAGCCGCGTATTGTGATTGCTGCACAATCACGTGTCAATTGTGGATGCGAGAACAATGCTGCTGTACTCACGTGAACGCCGGGATTTAATACCACATACCACTGTTCAGGCAGCGAAAGCGGTTGCAAATTTTCACCAACACCCTCAGCCCACGCAGAGTTACCATGCACAAAGATTGGTACGTCCGCTCCCAGCTGCAAGCCAAGCATTGCAAGTTCGTCAATTGATAAGCCAGTACACCACAAGTGATTCAGCGCCCGTAGCGTAGTTGCCGCATCAGAGCTGCCACCACCCAGCCCGCCGCCCATCGGCAGGCGCTTTACAAGCTCAATCACAGCACCAGCTTTACAGCCGGTATGACTTTGCAGAAGCCTGGCTGCACGAATAATCAGGTTTTCAGAATCCGGCACTCCGGCGATCGGTGCCGACATTGCAACGCTCGCATCGTCGGTGATCTCAAAGCTGAGCTCATCGCCATAATCAAGTATTTGAAAAACAGTTTGCAGCAAATGATATCCATCTGCCCTTCTGCCGATAATATGCAAAAAAAGATTGAGCTTGGCGGGCGCCAGCCATGTCTTTTTGTTGGCAGGTTCTGTGTTCACAGCCAGCGGCTCATGAGTAATAGACAGGTAAGAAGAGTCAACAACGCTTCAGATGATGCGTAGTTAACTACTAACACCCGGAATTGTCAGCCGTCCATTTTTAACGGGCGTTCCACGATTCCACTTTGAAACTGAAAGCTTAATCGCCACACCATCGCCTTCTACATTCACTGACTTTGGCAGGTACATGTTTTCAAACACGGTATAGCGTTTAAAATCTACCTTCCAGACTTTGGCATCACCGTCGGTGACTACCATGTTGTCCAGCCTGCCAGTGGCGTCGCGCTCTATTTCAGTCGCATCGCCGGGTAACCCGACAATCCACAACTGCATTCTGCTTATTGGCACTTCTGAGCCGAGTGCCGCTTTTATCAGCTGCTCTGCATTATCGCCATCAGCGGCACCGTTGCGATCAATCAGTTGTGCACCATTATTATCTTCGGTCAATTGAAACGCCTGTATACCTAACGGTCCAAAGACTTTGATATCAAAACCCTGACGATCAACATTCCATGCAAACGAAGCGTTGAATTTGCCACGCGCATCAGAATCAATGGCTATTGAGCCGAGCGCACGCCACGGCTTAAAGGCTTTTAATTTAGCCTCGCGCTCAGCCGCAGTGAGTACTGGTACTGATTCATCTACATCAGGTTTAGTAGCGCAACCAGCTACCAAAGCAGATAGAAAAAAGAGGCACAAAGCCTTGTATCGCAATGTTATTTTCAACAAAGAGTTGTTGTTAACCAGAGTCTTTTTTAAAACGGCAGGTTTTGTCACAGCCTTACTTTTCAATGATTTTGTCAACGAATGTACTTTTCCATTACACGGTTCAGGAGATCATCGTCAGGCTCTGCACTCAAAGCCTCTTCCCAGACTTTAGTAGCGTTGAGCTGATCACCACTAACCCACAACACCTCACCAAGATGCGCTGCAATTTCGGTATCTGGCAACAAATCATAAGCCTTCTGAAGCAATTCGATCGAATCTGCATAGCGACCTTGCCGATAATACAACCATCCCAAACTATCAATAATTGCAGCATCATCAGGCATAAGCTCATAGGCTTTCACAAGATAGCCCTCCGCTTCACTCAAACGCTCATTGCGATCAACAAGAAAATAACCGAGCGCATTCAGTGCGTAGCTGTTGTCCGGCTGTACTTCGATAACGGTTTTTAAATCGGTTTCAAACAGCTCGCGTTTATCCAGCCTCTCAGCAACCAGCGCACGGGAGTACAGCAAAGCAGGATCATCATTGTATTGATTCAGACCACCACTCAATACCTCGAACGATTTGTCGTACATGTCATTGCGATTCAGCATACGACTCTCTGAACTAATGATTTCAATTTGTAGCGACTTATCATCAGTAAACGTTCTAAGCGTTGCAAATAACTGCTGGCTTTCATCTACCTCACCGAGCTGCCCGTGCAACGCGCCGGCGCGAATCTGGGCTGCAAAAAAATTATCACCTCCCTGAACACCTTTGTATCTGTCTATCGCTTGCCTGTAGTCGTTACGGCTATCGGAAATGCGACCCAAATAGAAGTTCGCATCATCCTGATGCTTATCCAGCGCTACAACAGACAACAAATACGACTCTGCACTCTTTACCCTTGTGATATCCAGTGCCAACAACCCAATGGTGTAGAGCGCATCAGCGTCAGTTGGAAATTTTTGGTAAATAACTTCAAGCCGATCTGCCGCTCGGTCAACCTTGCCGGTCTCAATTAGCAGCCGTGCGTAACCCAATTGAGCACTAAGGTCGTCCGGTGAGCGTGACAAATAAGCCGTAACAGGTTCGAGACCCGCGTCTCCGTCGCCTGCGCTCAGTTGCATACGAGCACGAGCTAAAAGTGCATCGACATTGTCGGGGTCAATTTCAAGCGCACGTTCAAACGACTGAAGTGCGATTTCACGCTCCCCGTTGGACATCGCAAATCGACCGATTCCATATTGCGTATCAGCGTTGTCAGGGTAACGGGCAGCAAGCTTTTTAAGTACTTCTGAACCCAGCTCTGCATCGGATTGTCGCAGGATTGAATCGACCAAAGACGGAATCACTTCCCCTGGTCCGCCATCTGACAAATTGACGACTTGCTCCATCGCATCTGTTGCCGTGTCGACATCTCGTTGATGCATTGATGCCTGTGCACGTAGCTGCCAGGCTTCGACACTTTCTGGCTCCAGTTTGACCCATCTCGCAGATGCCCGTCCCGCACGATCCCAGTCGCGCGCGTATAGCGCCAACTTGGCAGCACGCTCCGAGACCCGTGGGTCATCAGTCGCGACAGAAGCGTCATAATAATTTTCCGAGGCGATATCGACCAGGCCACGTCGACCGGCAATCTCAGCAGAAAGAATATTGAAAACCAGCTCGGACTCCTCGCGCAGGTTCATTCGATCCGCTCGATCGACAGCAGGATTATCCAGAGACGTGCCCAGGCTGGAATCCGCCACAATTGTCTGACCACCCGTTTCGACTGCGTTGGACTGATCATCTGTAAGCGGCTTATCTGCTGCAGTCACCTCTGCCAAATTTTGGGCCACAGTGGTGGTGCTGCAGGCACTAAGAACGATGGAAATAACGCCGGATACGATAATTGTTTTCACAATAATTCCTCTGCTCGTAGTGTCCAATCGATAACCAACCTATAATGTCCTGAGTCGTGTTCTGAGATTTGCCGCAAAAATCGCCGCAAAATTGCTGAATCTACCTTACAGCAACACAATCGAACAGGGCAAAAAACTCTGAGACTGCGTTCCCCGGATCTGCATTCCATCAGATCAGACAACAAATTCTCAGCGAATTCATTACACGCTTTGCTAACATCTTTCATATGCCTCTCGTAGCCGTTGGCCTAAATCACCAGACCGCGCCGGTTGAAATAAGGGAACGAATCACTTTCGCCCCTGAATGCATCAACGACGCCTTGCAGCAAATGCAGTCTGATCTGCAGGTGCCTGAAGCTACTATTGTCTCAACCTGCAACCGCACCGAAATTTACTGCGGTATGCAAAGTGGTCAGACCAATGATGTCGTGAGCTGGCTGCACGACTATCACAAAGCACCAAGAGACACGTTCTTACCATTCCTGTTCACCCACTATGACCGAGATGCAGCACAACATTTAATGCGTGTCTGCAGCGGGCTTGATTCAATGATACTCGGTGAGCCGCAAATTCTTGGCCAGATCAAGCAGGCATTCAGAACTGCCGGTGAGTCCGGAACGGTGGGTCGAGACCTGACGTTGCTTTTCCAGTCAGCGTTCAACGTTGCCAAGCAGGTGCGCACAGATACCGCCGTTGGAGCCAGTCCGGTTTCAGTGGCATTTGCCGCAGTGTCTCTGGCACGGCAGATATTTGGCGATCTAAATGACCACACTGCACTATTAATTGGTGCTGGTGAAACTGTTGAGCTTGCGCTGCAGCATTTACATTCGCACAACATCGGCAAAACAATCATCGCCAACCGAACCGCCTCGCGCGCTGAAAACCTCGCACAGCGCTACGACAGTGAAGTGATCAGCTTAACCGAGATTCCGGAACGTCTGGCAGAAGCTGACATCACAATTTCATCCACCGCATCGCAACTGCCAATACTTGGCAAAGGAGCTGTTGAGGCAGCACTTAAAGCCCGACGACACCGACCGATGGCGATGATAGATATTGCCGTCCCCAGAGACATAGAACCACAGGTCAGCGAACTGAGCGATGTATTTCTATATACCGTCGACAACCTGAAAGAGATCATTGACCAGGGCATGGAGGCACGACAGGAAGCAGCAGTTAAAGCCGAACACATTATTGAAAATCAGGCCAGCACATTTATGCAAAAGATGCGCGGGCTGAATGCGGGCGCGACCATCAGAGACCTGCGAGCGCATACCCACGCCATTCAGCAGGAGGCGCTTTCTACTGCGCTGGAAATGCTTAAAAAAGGCGACGACCCTGAGAAAGCGTTACAATACTTCGCACATACATTCACCAACAAGTTGCTGCACGCACCGTCTGCACAGTTGAGAATTGCCAGTGAGGCAGGTGACTCGGAAACCGCCGAGGCAGCACGCAAGTTGTTCAAACTCAGTATTAAAGACAGCCCTCCAAAAAAACCAAAATAAAAGCTAACCGAAAAAAGCTAAAAAGTAAGCCAACGGGAATTTAAGAGTAGCCAGAGTACAGTGAAAGCATCTATAAAAACAAAACTCGAAGGCCTGCAGGAACGCCACGAAGAAATTGCAGCATTGCTCGGTGACCCGGACACTATTTCAGATCAAAATCGTTTTCGCGATCTATCGCGCGAATACGCGCAACTGGAACCGGTTGTAAAAGCCTACAACGACCA
>CAYPDN010000288.1:0-5240 GCA_964409445.1 uncultured Granulosicoccaceae bacterium | reverse complement strand
ACGCCTCGTTTTCAGCAGCACTGCCGTAACTTCCCAGAACTGATATGTAATCACGCGTTAAATCGTCGATTTTGTCATCGGTACTCGCCAATACCTGTGGCAGCAGTTGTTGCAGTGCGTATTGGCGTACCTTGTATGCATGAGTGGTATTGTCCGTCTGCTCAAGGGCGTCTGCAAATGAAAGCAGAATGTTATAGTCATGATCACCTTTAGCCATGATTTTACTAAACCAGCGCAAACTTGTCTGTGGGTCTTTAGCACTCAAATACCCAACAGCATACGGGTTCCATAGCTCTGGTGATTCAGTCGCTATGTTTTCAAACTCATCCAGTGTTTCAACCAGGATGGCTTTGTTTGTGTCCTCGCCAAGCATTGTCCAGATGAGACCTTGAACTGCGTCGGTATTCTCCGGCTGCATTGCCAACGTATTGCGATAGGTTTCAATGGCAGCCACGGTATCTGAATTTCTATTGTGGTAATCGGCGATAGTCAGCCAGTATTCCGGAATCTCCCGAACTTTTAGCAAGTCGCCGTCAGCATCGAGAAATCGCTCATAGTGTGGGTAAATGTTCTCTTTCAAAGCAATGTGTATTGCTGAAAGTAAAAACGAAATTTCGTCTGTTTCACGCCACATGTTTTCAGCGGTAACAATGGCCTGGCTATAGTCTTTATTGTCAATCAGAGCCTGTAAAACTCGTCTGTTGTTTGAAGTACTGAATGTTTCAGTATCGATTTGATCCAGATAGGGCGCCGCCGCATAGACAAGCTCAGGCTTTCTGTATCTCCAGCCGAGTTCAGTCAGGAGTGCCAGTTGGTACTGCGTAGCGCCACTGCTGTTGAACTGGTTAATCTGTTGCGCTATCACCGTGGCTTCTTCCGGACGCTTCAGGCGCCACAACAGTTCCATGCGGTTTAATGATTCCTCCGCAGAGCGACCAAAGCGATTGGCGAATTGATCCCATGCAGCCAGTGCTTCTTCATATTTTATGTGGAACGTATGTAGTGTCGCCAGCTCGCGTAGAAGCATGGCATCGTTATCACCGCCCATCATCTCTTCAAGAGCTAAAGCTGCCAGATCAGGTCTGCCGTCTTGCTCATAAAGTTTTACCAGCTTCATTATCTCTTCTGTGGTCAATGGAGTAGCGCGTGCGATTCTATGTAGTGTTTCTGCAGCTGTAGCAGAGTCCCAGTTTAGTTCTGCCAGTCGCAACAGTTCACGATCGTTGGCGGCGGACGGGTGGTTGGCAGCAAGCCACTGTCGTTGCTTCATAGCAGCATCTGCATCACCATTCCATTCCTCCAGTTGCGCCAGACGCAGACGAAGTTCAACGTTAAGTGGCTCTTGCTCGAGTGCTTTTTTATTCCATACCAGTGCTTCTTCAAGACGTTGACTGGCTACTTCAAAATCGATTTGTCTGGTCATCGCCTCGATATCAAACGGTCGAATGCGCAATAGGTCTTCATTCCATTCCAGAGCCTGTTGCGTCAGCCCCATACTAGTTGCGAGTGTGATACCTTCGATCAGTTCTTCGCCACTGTCAGGGTTAGCAACAATTCGCTCGTACATAGTCGCCAATGCTTCTTCGTTTCTTCCGGCGGCGATCAACAGCGCCTGGCGTCGGCGATTAATCTCTGGTTTGAATTCTTCATCACTCAGGTCGCGAATAGATAACATGTATTCGGCTGCCTGGCCTGGCTGATTGGAAGCTTCAGCCCACAAGGAGGCTTTTTCAAGCCAGAAGATAGCTCTGCCACCATCGACATCGGCCAGTCGTGCATAGAGTGGATAGGCGAGGTCGGGTCTCTCGGTTTCCAGTGCGAATGCTGCAGTTCTTTCAAGTGACCGCTGATCATTCGGTACCTCAGTGACCATTTTTTCAAGTGTTGATCTTGCGGCCAGTCGCTTGTCATTGCTCTGGTGTAGTCGTCCAAGTGTAAGGCTAAACTGATTGCGTTCAACGGGATCTTCAGCACTGGCAATAGCATTCTGAAAGCAATCGGCTGATTCTCCGTATTTTCCAAAGCGCTGTAGAACACGCCCACAAAGGTTATAGTTTTGTGCGGCTTTAGCGGGGAATTTTTCTGCCATTAGTCTGTAATAGCGCGATGACAGATCGGGTTGCTCAAGATCAGCGCTAAATTCTGCAGCCTGGGTAAGAGTGCCTTCATCGTGCAGTACAGGAGTATCGTACAAACCATTCATCAGGCCGATCAGCTCGGCTTTGTATGAAGCGGACCGCGCCTCGTTTTCCGCACCAAAGAAACCGGCGGACGCAGTTTCCATATCGAGTAGAAAGTTATCCCGCGGGTCAAGAATAATGTCCGGCCGCTGTGCCATCAGGGCTCTGGCCTGCTGCCATTTCTTGCTGCGAATCATATTGTGAATGACAGAGAGCATTTCGTCTTCAGACAAATCACCGGATGCATCGCGCGCTTTTAAGTAGGCGATATCGAGTGAATCTATGCCTTCATCACCCTGTGTACTGTCAGCGGTGTACGTAAACGTTTCACTTGACGGTATCAATGCAACAAAGGCAATGGTAAGCAGTAACGCAATGCTTAGCAGATGTAGCCTGGGGATCAGGCTCTCACGTTTTACAGTCGATAATGGCATCGCCAGTATCCTTTGTTGATAAGTTAAAGCGAGTGTTGCCTTCTGGCGTTGACTGACCTCTAATTGTCTCACCGCCAGCAGTGAAGTCACAGTAAGACAGATTGCCACTGAGCTCGAACGCTATTGGCAGATCACCTTTAAGTCTTACACTGATGGTGTTGTCTGATCGACGTTGCCAGTGCTTCACCAGTGCATTTGCCGAAACTAAGTGTGTCTGTGTTGGCTTGGCTGCATTCATTTTGAAGGTCACCGTATTAGCACCATTGGTGTGAATATAGGTGGCGTCATGCGATTCTTTGGTGCCAATAAGGGATTGCGCACTGCCCAGATCAGGGTAGCTGTTCTTATCTAATGTACGCAGTGATTTTATTGTGCCTAGTCCGCTAACTTTCCAGCGGCCGTCGAGATGACGTGCAACACCGGCAGAGCGAAAATATGGAACCTTTACTATGTACTCACTGGAGAGAACTGGCAGAATATCCTGCTGCATCGACCAGTCATAGATTTCTTCAAGTGATCTAAGCGATGCCTTTTTGGTACCTGCATAGAAGTGGTAGTAAATATTTGCAGGTTTTATACGACGTGGCTGTTCGGTCATTTCAAGTGTTTCAATAACTCGTCGAAAACCGTCGTACGGACCAAGCCACTCGTTGGTGAAGACGTTTTCATTCATAATGGGGGCGTAAACCTGAATCCAGTCTTCAACGGTTCTGACGTTTGGACTGATGGCGGCCACGGTCGGCTGACTCTTTGATATAGTCGTGTTGCCACCGTTCATATTTATCAGACCGTACTTGTCTGCTGTTGCGAGAGCATCAGCAAGCGGGATTGCGTCACCACTCCAGAGCATGACTTTGGTTTTCTTGCCTGGTGGCGCTAGATTCGCGTCAATATACTCTGCAGAGCCGCCAATCTCGCGATCGACATCGTAGCGATAATTCGGTATTGATAAGTTAAACGTACCGCTGGGCGTACCTTTTTTAATTTTCTGCCACTTGAACGGGTGGCTGTAGGTATGTGTTGCAATCTCTACGTAGTCGAGTGCAAACAATTCTCGTGCAGTTTCCTCCATGCGCTCCTGTCGATCCGCTGTATACATCTCTGCTTCCACCACTGATATGGTGTGTGGCAGTTCATAGCGCTTGATTATTTTGTCACGAATGATTTCTGAGCCAAGATTGCGACCAGGCAGTTCTGCCCAGGAAGGCATAGCGTCACCATCAATGTGAGAGAACCACAGGCGGCTGCCGTTCTCTGTTGTGATGTCCGGCATGGGTGCGTCGACAAGCTGCAAGGATGTTTTTAGAAAATCGAACGGATTTATAATCCAGCTTTTACGTTTAAAAGAATCGAAACCCAGATCGATAATGGTGGGGTGTAGTGCGAGTCCACCCCAGGGTGCTGTTATGACGGTATCAATTGACAGGTTTTGTTTGTCTTTGAACTGAAGGTGACTGGTGTTTTGTTCACCGGTGCTTTCAATTGCCATCCCGAATTGATCAATTCTCACAGGCGCAGGTGATTCGAACCCGATCAGGGAACTGCTGCCGGCGACAGGCTTTAGTGAGAACGGGTCAACATTGGATACCCCGTTTACGCCGAGTTTGGTGGCCAGTGAACCGGTCAGCGCAGTGCCAATAGAGCCAAACATCGCTAGCGGCAGTTTGTCGTCCAGTTGTTTTGCAAGCCATGCCGGATACGCTTTGTCTTTAACAGTGCCTCTGTGCCACATGGCAACGCCAGCATAAGCACCTTTCAAGATGCCTTGAGGCAGGCCATCTGTTGCCATATTGTGATAGACAGGCACATATCCCATGTATTCCAGTGGCATGGCCAGTAGCGCATGAACTTCTGCCTCCTCAATTGGCCCGTTCATTGTGGAGTCATACAACATAATAACTTCACGCGGTATTACTTCTAGGTTGCTAACGCCCACATAGTCAAGCGACGGGTTGGCGACCCAGGGAATGAAACCGTGAGATGCGATTTTTGTAGCGACTTCACGTGCTTTGTCCCGATCAGCAGGTGCTACATAGTCGATCGCTATAACATCAATATTATATGCTTTTTTAGCTTCTGCGAGCTTTGTTTGCAGCCAGAGTCTGTCGGCCTCGGGAACTTCCTGATAACTACCAGCTGCATTGTTCCATCTTGAGTACAGCGACTCTGCAGCAACTGCCTCCAGATGCTTGCCGATTTTTTCCATCACCTCGAATCCTCGATTGGAGATGAGCTTTACCTGCGGGTGCTGAAGTTTGATTTTCTGGATCAGGTTACCGAGGGCTGCTTGTTGTGATGCGACAGACACGGAGTCATTTGAGAACAACTGATAGCTGTCCATGGTATCGAGAAACAAACCATCGAAACCTTGTTGCATAAGGAGGTTCACACGCTGCAGTACAAAGTTGTGCCAGCCGGTATTGGTCATATCCAGAACCGTGCTGTTCCAGTCAGTGTTAACACCCAACGTCCACTCTGGTTTAATTAAATTAGCCCAGCTACGCTGTGGACTTACTTCACCAATACTCAGGTAGGCATAGGTATCGCTGCCGTGTTGCTTCAGATTATTAAGTTCTGAAGGTCGCAGGTTTTCTGATTCAAGGATCAGTCGGTCAAATTGAGAGAG
>CAYPDN010000287.1:0-5249 GCA_964409445.1 uncultured Granulosicoccaceae bacterium | reverse complement strand
CCTCCTAAGGGCGAGGTCGCAGGTTCGAATCCTGCGGGGCGCGCCATATTTCAGTGGCTCGGCGACTCGACTCATCCTGTAATCCGGGTGTCGCGATACTCGCCCCTGCACTGCCAATCCCTTCGAGACACAGCATCTACTTCATTTGCATCCCCCACCTTGCGGCCTGATGGGCAATGACACTCTGCCCGGGAGAACAGCACTTCTGCGACTGGTTTCCTGATGTATCCCGCCTACGCCTGCAAGAATTAATAAGGCTGGCGGTCAGCAGGATGCAAAATTATACTGGTGGGGAATCAACGATTAACAACCGAGGGAATCACCAATGGAATCAAGAGCTGCGATTGCTGTAAAAGCCGGTGCACCACTGGAAGTGGGCACAATTGATGTTGCCGGCCCACAAGCGGGTGAATGCCTGATCGAGATAAAAGCCACTGGCATCTGCCACACTGACGAGTTCACGCTTTCAGGAGCTGATCCGGAAGGCATATTTCCAGCGGTACTCGGTCACGAAGGTGCGGGAGTTGTAGTAGAAGTTGGCCCGGGAGTTACCAGCCTTAAGAAAGGTGATCACGTTATTCCGTTGTATACCCCTGAATGTCGCACCTGCGATTACTGCACTTCCGGTAAAACTAATCTGTGCCAACAGATAAGAGAAACTCAGGGTCAGGGATTGATGCCGGACAGCAGCAGTCGTTTTTCACGTGGCAAAGACAAGCTCTTTCACTACATGGGGACATCAACCTTCTCCAACTACACCGTAGTACCTGAAATCGCATTGGCTAAGGTTCGTGAAGACGCCCCGTTCGACAAGATCTGCTACATCGGTTGTGGTGTCACTACAGGCATTGGTGCGGTGATTAATACGGCGCAGGTAAAGCCTGGTGACAACGTTGTGATATTCGGACTAGGTGGCATTGGCTTAAATGTAATTCAAGGTGCTCGCCTTGCGGGCGCCGATAAAATTGTCGGCGTTGATCTAAACCCCGCAAGAAAAGAAATGGCTGAGCGCTTCGGTATGACGCACTTTGTCAATCCATCTGAAATTAAAGAAGACCTTGTGCCATACCTGGTAGATCTTACCAACGGCGGTGCTGACTACTCGTTTGAATGTATCGGCAACGTTGAAGTAATGCGTCAGGCACTGGAGTGTTGCCACAAAGGCTGGGGTACATCAATCATTATCGGTGTTGCACCTGCAGGAGCTGAAATAAGTACCAGACCGTTTCAACTGGTAACAGGGCGCAACTGGCGAGGCACTGCGTTCGGTGGTGCTAAAGGTCGAACCGATGTGCCAAAAATCGTCGACTGGTATATGGAAGGCAAAATCGAAATCGATCCACTGATTACTCACACAATGCCACTGGATGACATCAACTCGGCGTTTGATTTAATGCACAAAGGTGAATCGATTCGTTCAGTGGTGATTTTTTAACGCACCACTATGGCTGCCAGCTCTTTGGTCTTGATTGAAGGCCAAAGAGCCAGCTGAAAAAATAAGATCAAACCTTTAAGTAAGAATTGAAACAACCTTTTTGCCACACCAGCTGGCTGACGATTTAAACGAGTTACCAAGTGCTGCAGTGGTGTCTGCAACTACCTTGTAACCCGGAGTAAGACCGTTGTTAGTCGACATGTCCTGAAGTGGTTGAAACTCCGCAGCGTCAATCGCCGGTAACTCATCAATATTGGATGATGATTTAGAGGTACGTGCGTTCGTAGATTTTTTCGAACTTCGAAGCCGGGCTTTTTCCGCTTTCAATGAAGTCACAATCTTCAATTGTTCCTGGTACTTCTCGTTCAACACATCACGCTCTGCAAGCAGCTTCCTGTTTTCCTGCTCCAGATCTTCCACTCGTCGCAACTGCACCAGCATCAGTTGCAAATAATCTCTTTGAGATACCGGTGACTGGGTAATTTTATTAAGCTCAATGGAGTCGATAGCACCGGACTCACTGACAGCAGAATCCGTATCTGCGCTCGAAGACCCGGTGTTCAGTTCGCTGGTACCGGGTTTAATTAATTTGCTCATAGTGCCAAAACCAGATGATATCTGTCATGACTATAAGTAGTTTTTATTACAAAATACCTGCCGCACTTCAATATTTTTGACCAATAATGCCCGTTTTAGCGGCCTGAAACGCTATTCGAAGAACAGACTCACAGAGCCCAGTGATCCGAAGTCGGCATTGATAGTCGATCCGTGCGGCGCTTCAATCGGCCTGATAAACGAACCAGAAATAACGACATGCCCTGCTTCAATCGACTGGCCATACTGAGCCAGCCGGTTTGCAAGCCATACAATACCCTGCGCCGGATGGTTCAACACCCCGGCGCCCAGACCGGTTTCTTCAACCACCGCATTGCGGGATACGATCGCACCGGCCCATCGCAGATCAATGTCATCAGGCTTGCAGGCTCTACCACCAAGTACGATACCGGCATTCGCTGCGTTATCGGCAATGGTATCGCAGACATTTCTTGTGGTGCCGCTATCAGGATCAACTCTTAAAATACGGGTATCAAGTATTTCAAGTGCCGGTGACACATAGTCTGTCGCATTCAACACATCAAACAAAGTTATGTTCTCACCACGCAGGTCATCTTTAAATACAAAAGCAATTTCTGCTTCTATTCTTGGTTGAATAAATCGTGCAGCCGGTACTGTGCTGCCGTTTTCAAAAAACATATTGTCAAACAAAATTCCCGAGTCAGGAATATCTATTTTTAACGCCTCCTGCATCGCACGCGATGTCAGACCAATTTTATAACCACGCTTTAAGAGGCCACCGGCGACTTTGAGTTCCACCAGCTGGCCTTGCACCGCGTACGCATCATCCATGGTCATACCCGGATACTGCAATGACAACAGTCCGGTTTGCGTGCCAGACTGCTCAGCATCATAAAGACTCTGTGCCGCTGCTTTGTGATCACTTGCGTTCATTTATGTAATCCTGTTTCCACTTACTCAGCATACCCATACAGTCAATACCTATACAACATCGACGGCACAGATGTATTGCGATTATAGCGCTTACGCCGGTACAGTCTTTGTTTCACAGACCGAAAAGCCGCGCGCTTTGTAATTAGCTAGTGCATTAGGGTGATCGAGTGAACAGGTGTTTACAATGATCCGTTGCGGGTTACCCCAGGCCCACGCCTGAGTCACTGCGGTCGATAGCAGCGCACCACCAAAACCCTTGCCAATAAACTTACCCGCTAAACCAAAGTATGCAAGTGAGTTAGTCTGAGAGTCAATCTGTTGCAGCTCAAAGTATCCGGCAATACTGCCCTGACTGATTGCAATCCAGGTTCTCAAATCATCAGACTCTGCAAAGTCTTTCCATCTTTCAGCTGTCCATTTAGTTTTTTCATTCCACTCATAAGCTTCGCCAACCAGCTCATAAAGCATACGGTTTACCTGGTATTGCTTAACCCGCGCTTCATTAACAGATAAATCAGATGGCACCGCTATTGGCCGGTGAGCATCTGCGCTTAGCATTTCAAGATAGTAGACTGTGATGTCAGACATTTGTGATTAAACCCGCTTTACCATTGCACCTTACTTTCATTTAAATTGCCGTGGGGCCTTTGAACTTTGATCCATGAACCGCTCAATATACTCCGAATAGACACTGACCATACGCTTTGAGCGACTCCAGGCAGCTGTTCCATCGCCCTGTACAAAGAAAACCGTTACCTGGGAGTGCCAGTCAAATCTCTTTAAAACGTCACCGACTTCATTCAACAAAGGACCCTTGAGAAATCGCACAACCAGCTCGTCACCGGGATCGAACCTGACTCTAGCTTCAGTGAATTCCATACCCTCTGGCATCATCAGTGGTTGCAATATGCGCAGTCAAAACATCCAGCGCACGCTCGGGTAAATGATAAGCCAGATAATGAGTGGCAAAGGCGTCAGCCATAGTCTCTTCATTACCGAGCACAGGAAGATCAAACTCCCTGATCAACGCATGTCCAATTTCATGAAGATCCACATGCAGCACAACATCCTCAGCAAACTCAATCGCCTTGTCTGAGGCTACGCTGGTGTTACAGCCAGAGGTATACAACAGAGAAACAACGGCCAGATTCTGAAAGAAACTCTTCAATCGCTTCACTTTTGCCACTTCCCCCCACAAACCAACCAAAAATCGACTCACTTACTACTTTCCTACCCCGCTTCACCACCACTTAATAGTAAGGGCACCCCACTTTTACCCACACGCTCCATATCCTCTCCCTATCTCTACTCTATCCTATCCAATCTATACCTCAGCAAGATCCCCTTTCTTCTCTAACCATGACTTCCTGTCACTCGAACGTTTCTTCGCGAGCAACATATCCATCAGCTTATGGGTATTTTTTTCATCTTCGATAGTCAGGCACACAAGCCTGCGGGTGTCCGGCAACATGCTACTTTCACGCAGTTGCGACGGATTCATCTCGCCTAGGCCTTTGAAGCGTGTGACAGTTACCTTGCCTTTGATCTTTTCCTTTTCTATACGCTCAAGCTCTCTGTCCCTTTCAGCTACATCCAGCGCATAGTACTTACTTTTACCAACATCAATTCGAAACAGAGGCGGCATCGCAACATAGACGTGCCGAGCTTCGACCAGTGTTCTGAAGTGGCGAACAAACAACGCACACAATAAAGTAGCGATATGCAGTCCATCAGAATCTGCGTCTGCGAGAATGCAGATCTTGCCGTAGCGTAGCCCACTAAGATTGGTTGATCCGGGCTCCATACCAATCGCAATCGAAATATCATGTACCTCCTGCGAACCCAGTAGCTGATCGGCTCCGACTTCCCAGGTGTTAAGGATCTTCCCGCGCAGCGGCATGATTGCCTGATATTCCCTGTCACGCGCCTGTTTCGCAGAGCCGCCGGCGGAGTCTCCCTCTACTAAAAAGAGCTCGGTATGACGGATATCTGTGGAAACACAATCTGCGAGTTTGCCAGGCAGTGCCGGACCTGCAGAGATTTTTTTACGCACCACTTTTTTGCCGGCACGCATTCTTTGTGCGGCAGCAGCAATGGCGAGTTGCGCAATTTGGTCTCCGGTTTCCGGGTGCTGATTCAACCATTGTGAAAACTGGTCTTTAACAGTGGCGGAGACAAAGCCCGCACACTCGCGGCTTGAGAGCCGCTCTTTGGTCTGACCAATAAACTGCGGGTCATTGAGCTTTACCGACAATACAAAGCTAACTCGCTCCCAGGTGTCTTCAGGCGTTAGCTTGACGCCACG
>CAYPDN010000286.1:0-5275 GCA_964409445.1 uncultured Granulosicoccaceae bacterium | reverse complement strand
GGTGTTATCGCTGCGATGTGATACATGGGTACTGAAGAGGTGGTAGCAAAGGCGGCGCTAAACGCTTTATGGTTATCTGATGTCGGGGCAAAATCTTCCAGCCCATAGATCATCGGTATAGTGTTTTGGCTAATCACACCGATGTGGTATCCGAGTAATGGCCAAAAAGAATCGTCTGCCCGGTTTTTATCCACATTGATTACGTGCACCTTAAGGGTGGGGACTCGACCTGCATCAAGATGAGCGCCAGCTGCTGGCGCACGTGCTGTCAGTGCAATACAAGCGTCGAGAAAATCCGGATATTTTTGCGTTCTTGCGCCAAGTATACTGTTTGCATAGGTTACGGCATTCGACTCGGCCCAGACGATTTGTTGTCCGAATTCAGGAGCACCACCCAGCAGATAAGGAGCGCAGGTGTAACTTGGCTGCGCACCCATGGCAATGTAAGCATCTCCCAGCTGGCTGGCAGGTGTGCCAAATTCATCCCGCACGCCTTGTTGCTTCCAGCAGCGCTTATCGACTGACAGGGAATTCAATGTAGTTGGAATTCGCACCTGGCCTCCCAGTGATTCAAGCCGTTGTGCAAAGATCAAACTTGAAGGACCGTTATAAACGCAAGCGTCTATGTGGGCCTGGCTTACATCGACTAACTCAGTAGCGCCCTGCAGTTCGGCCATGCGCACAACAATCTGCATAGCCAATTGTGCGGCTTTGCCGTCGTCTCCATTGAGTAGTTGTTGATCTGTTTCTGACAAGGCAATCTTCGTTCTTATGGAGTCATTAGAATCTGTGGGGTGATTTTCAAGATACTCCGGTAGCTCCGCAGATATGCTTAAAACGCCGCTGCTGATACTGGCTGCAACACCTGACTCCAGCAGATTGAAATCCTCCGCAGTTATGCGGCACACAGGGATGGCGCGCTCAAACAACACTTCGGATACCATAACGCCTAGTGTGAGTATGTCTTCCGTTTCAAAAACTATAAGTGCCGCGGGTGCTACGTTGTTGAGCAATAATTCGAGCATAACACCGCTCCCGGAACATGAGCCTCTGCCACTGGGTAGCGCCAGTATTTTTCCGCTTACATTATGGTTATGCAGTGGATGATGCTGATCGATGATCAATCCGTTAACTGGATTAACACCGCCCCAAAAACTGAGCCCGGTGTCGCTAACCAGTAGTTCCCCGGCAGCTGTGCCGTCAATAATGGATTGATACCTGATGTCAGACATAGCCGCGTGTTATTTCGGGTTCCAAACTGTTGTGATCCGATAATAACGTTATTTGTATCGGTAACGAAATATTAAGTCTGGTGTATTTAAAATTCTAATCAGGGTGACTGTCTATTTCGTGATTCACTCACGCGAGAAATTCCTGATTCGCGGAGGGATTCCGGTAAATCAACAGTTGTTAGTTGATCGGCTTGCAAATATAGCAGGCTAGGGGGAGACAACAGATACTTGATATTGCAGCGTCTGGCTATTAGCTGCGCCAACACCGAGGGAACTAATTGTCCATTCTAAATTGGGTGCTGATTGGTTTTGAGCGTCACCGCCAGTCATTGACTCGTGGGAATTCTGAATCACAAAAGTATCGACTGCGCAATGTGTGGAGATTTTGACGGAGCAGTACACGCTAACGTGGCGATTAACACACCAACTGTTTAAAGAATTTCCTCTGACTATGGGGATTGGTTAATCGCAAGTATATCTTGCTAATGGTATTGCCCTGGCAGATGCCAATAAATGTGGTTGTCACACTAATTTAAATCCCACTAGTTCACATTCACACACTTCACAGATCACGTTTTATGGCAACTCACCCGATTGAGGGATTTTCCGATATGACCCCTGGCCGTTAGTGTTTCTTCAGTGTTGAAACACTTTTGAGAAGTTAATCCTTACGGACACAGGAAGAAGGAAATATTAATGCATTACAGGAAATATACACGGACGATATTAGCGGCAACGCTGTCGTTATCGACCTACATTTTGCCAGTGGCAGTAGTTCAGGGGCAGGAGATCGAATTTGCGGATGATTTTACTCAGGATTCAGTTAGATTTAGTTTGGGAACATTTGATGACTCATCGGGAATCCTATCAGCTACACCGGCAAGCGATGGACTGCTGTTATCCACAACCGCACTGGATAATAATACATCGGGAATTCTTTATCTTGAAATACAAGATCGCTCTGACAGCATGGGAATGGATTTAACTCATCTATCTACCAGTACTTTTGGGGGAGAAGAGTCAGTTATCAATTCGTACCTGGAGGCAATACTCTACAGCGATAATTCAGAAACATCGGATCAAAACAGAGATGGTGACACCTGGGCGGACATTAGCTTTGGGTATGATCAGAGTATGCAGCCCGGAGTTTTTTATTGTTTGAGTCGGGAAAATGAAGTGGGCGATCGTATAGAATTACCCAATGCCTGTGGTTTTATGGAAGGTGTGGATGTTGCCATTGATGAGAGAACTGCATTACAATTTTCACTTGACAGAGATAGCGGTGAGGTTACGTTTTCTGCCAATGATACTTCTGTATCCGTTGATATTACGAGTGAAATATTCCCACCCAGTCGTCAGTTCAAAAGAATATATTTGCGTGCAGATGGTGGTGCAGCAACTGCAGAAGCTTTGCTTCATGAAGTGCGTCTGGGCGATGAAATTATCGATATTGCAGCCAATCCGCCTGTGGTGGATCGGTATTTCACGAATTTTGAATCCGGCACTACTGTTGAAATTTTAGAAGATAAGTTAGCAGTTGAAGCTGTGTCCAGCTCAGAGGAGGATTTCTGGACAGATGCAGAACTGGATCTGCAACAGCCTACAGATTACCTTGAGGCTGAATTGGTACTGTCTTCAGAGTCTGAAATTTCGTTGCCCGACCATAGGCTTTTTGCGGGTCTGCAAGGTACCTTGTTTAATACCGAAGCAGATGGTGGAGTGGATCAATACCTTGGTGATGTTAGAGCAGAGATTAGTTTTGAAGCTCGAGGTGATGGTTTACGTCGTGTTGAAATTTGCTTTGCACGTTTTGACGATGCCGAAGGTAATAACCGTGTCAGCATGTTAAATCCGGATGATCCGAATGACCGATGTGAAACCTTGCCGATGTTCCTTGAATTTGACACACCGTACCGTGCTTCGTTGAGTCTTGATCGTGAGGCATCCAGTTTCACGTTTAGAGTGAATGAAATTGTTCGAACAGTCCCGATAGACAACAATATTTTCAGAGCCGCTAATCCGAACGCTCGAGCATCTATAGCAGCTAGAAATGGTGGTATTGCAATCGGTACCATAGACAACATCAGATCAGCTCAAAATGTGCTGACAGTGGCAGAAGAGGCTGCAGGCCAATCTCAACCGATCCCATTCCCGGAACCTGTTGATCCGAGCACTATTCAGGTCGACTCAACAATTGCGTTTCCGTTTGATTTTTTCAACGTCGAACCAAGGCTTGATTTTGTCGATGATTTTAGTGGGATCACCAGTGATTTTGGATTCTGGGGTGGTCGTGATCGTGGTGATTCGGGTGTCTCGTGGAGTGATGGCTCTATCAAACTCGAAACTAATACCGCCGCAGGGAATGATAATGGCAATTTCACCGAGTTCTACCTTGACCCAAAAACAGATTCGCTTGAAGCCGTGGTAAGTCTTTCCAGTGAGTCGCGTTTTGAACCGGGTAATACCGGAGCGGAAATATCGATACGTGCTACGTATTACAATGATACACAGGAATTCGGTTTTAATGACGATGAGGGTGACCTGCAAGCATCGATGGCGCTGCAATTCGAGGGTGATGGTCGCAGGCGTTTACGTGTTCGGTTGGAACGCAGGGATAGTGACGGCGATCTAAATGACAACGTGTTAGACGACATTGTGGAATTCGAAGACGGACTGGCGGCAATAGTGCCTAATCTCGATCAGCCATATAAGCTGAGCATAGCTATCGATAGAGTCAGTAGAGTAATTCGTTATGGCGTAGACGATCAATTTACTGATTACCAAATACCTTCAGAAATCTTTTTGCCCTCGCAACGCAGGGCGTTAATCTCTGTTAATCACTATCGCGGTTCTGGTGTTGCGGTTGGACGAATCCATTCCGTTAGAACAGACACCATCGATGAAGATTTCAGCACTGGAGCCCCGGTAATCGCACCATATCGACCAACCTTTAACGCTCAGTACCCAGGGCGTGTTGTTGAGGTTATTGATGGTCGGTTGCGTCTTGAGGCTGATGGCACACTAACCAGTGGACGAGATCCACGGATTACAGCGCTTGGTGCCTCTGACTACGTTGGTGCCAGCATTGAACTTTCCAGTGAGTCTGTTGTTGCAGCCGACGGAAGGGTGCTGGTTGGTGTCAGTGGCTCAATGTACAATGACTTACCGGGTGGAGTTATAGAGGATGGCAATAATGAAGGGTTGGTATTCGCTGCAATACGAATAACTGCCGAAGGAGATGAACGATTCGTTCAGTATTGCGCGTTCAGAGGTAACAACAGTGACTTTAGTGATGAAACTGAGTTACTGGGTGGAGATCCGGACAACTGCCCGAGGTTTGCTACCGTGCCTGAACTTGATACTGCGTATCCCGCATTCATCAAGCTTGATCGCGCAGTATCCACATTAACTTTTGGATTTAATGGCGAAACAGTTGTTTATAACATCACAACGCCAATCAATAACGTACGTCCGTTTCATGGAGTGCGTGCGAGAACTACTGATGACAGTAAGGTTGTTGCCTGGGCAGATGATCTTTCTTTCGCAGAAAATCCGGTACCGCTTGCAGAATCTGCCAGTGCATTGGTTCAGGATGTCAGTGCCAGCGTTACTGACGGCGGTGATACAGATTCACAATCATCAGAGAGTTCTTCAGGTGGTGGAGCGTTTGGACCAACAGGCGTTCTACTGATGTTGCTTACAACACTATGTTCATTGCGCAGGCGATACTTATTAGTAAAATAAATGTAGTGTAGGGGAGAATTAGACGTTCATTTCTGGACGAATATTCGACTCACGTGGGCCAGTGGTGTTGCTGTTGCAATTCACGCAATGTAAACGTGTCTTGTGATCGGCACTCTGGCCCGCGAACTTTTCGCTTGTCGCAACACGATGGTATTATCAGATATGATGTCCGAAACCGATATCAGTCTATAACAGGATAATATCCATGCCATATAACC
The DNA here is from genome assembly GCA_964409445.1 of uncultured Granulosicoccaceae bacterium. GTDB lineage: Bacteria > Pseudomonadota > Gammaproteobacteria > Granulosicoccales > Granulosicoccaceae. The sequence continues at coordinate 81 of CAYPDN010000286.1, read as the reverse complement.
CCGCTTCTTCTGTGCTCGAAAACGTACGTGTTCTGGACCTGACTCGCGTTCGTTCAGGCCCAACCGCGGTGCGACAACTTG
>CAYPDN010000285.1:2433-5275 GCA_964409445.1 uncultured Granulosicoccaceae bacterium | reverse complement strand
TGCCGCATCTGTCCGGAGTACCTGTTGCGATAATTCGTACACAGTGAAAACCCGAAATTCGATACCTGTAGTTATACCCTTCGCAGGTAAAATTGCAATCCCTTCAGTTGCCTCGCGCGTTTCCAACCCCTGGTTAGTGCCCAACCAGAAACGCTATTCAATCAAGCATAAGAGACAAAAAATCGGGTGGATAAGCTTTCGCATCCACCAATACTTAGCTTTGCGGTGGATGGGCAGGCTTATCCACCCTACTTTCTTCACTACCTCACTGTTTCTGGAAGTGAATAGTTAGTGTTTAAATATCTCCGCTTCAGGATCAAATGCCAACCACGCAAACGCAAAATGAACACCGTGATCCAGCTGTTGCAGTTGTGAACCAGCGAGCTCCCCTTTCTCGGCAATACCAAAAATATTCCACTCAGAACCGGTTTCAACATCGGTCACAATGCCGTTATCAATCTGAAAGCTCAGCTTTTTACCATCCAGCACCGCATCATAAACCGCAGCGGACGGGATCAGGCGTGATGAGCTGATATCTGACTTATCAAGTGCCGAATTCATATTTTCAAAAGCCAGCACAACATAAGACGTACCTTCAAACTCACCATTCACCACCGGCTTGTCATTGAGTGAAGTGAGATCGAACAGCAATGTTTTATCATTCGAATTTAAACTAAGTACTCGCTCCATCGGCTTGATGCGCTTGTCGGTTTTTCCACGGAACAGGAATGGGGAGGAATTGATATCGTCATAACCTGCATAGGGGTTGCGTCCGTAGTTCCGCGAAAATCCGGTTTCACGCGATAAGACCTGCCCTTTTGGAAACTGCTTTTTAAAGGATTCAAAAGCCACTATATTGGATGGTATCTGCTTAAGCTTGTCACCATTCAGCTCTCCAATGATTCCCTCACCGGTAAACTGCTGCCACCAGGTTTCTGTTTGCCGGTCATACATCACCATGTCACTAAGTCGCAGACGACCTGTAGTACCAAAGTCATAACGCACTCCGTCAAGATCACGATCAAATACAATAGAGGCGTTGCAGAGCGGGCAAAATGTTACTGATACAGCACTGTCACCAATTTCATCATTGACTATTTCATGCCACATCAAAATTTGTAACGGGTAGGCACGGGCAATACCATTCATCTCCAGGACGATCACCGGTTCTTTATCTTTTAGCCATTCCGATGCAACGGATGACTCAATAAATACCGGGTTGTCGATCGCGGGAATTCCGTCTTTCGGGGGCCCGCCAGACATGATCTCACTATGATCAACGGAACTGTTCTCAAAGTCAGTCGTCGGCCATTCAGCCGAGTTACGCAGGTCGAGTGCAAATGCCACACTGGTAAACGCAAGTGTTGCGAAGGCAATAACTAATTTATCAAGTTTCATGGTAAACACCTTAATATTACAACATCCCGAATTTCCGATGCCTGCAAGCACACCAGGACAAAGCTAAAAAATAGATTTAGCGCAATGATTCAAACCACAGCAATATTTTATCCGCTCCAAAGTATAGCGCTGCCAAACCAAACACAACTCCAAGCGAGTTCGCCAAAGCATCTTGCCATTCAAAAAAACGGTAGCTCGTCATGCCTTGTAAAATTTCCATCGATATCCCAAGTAGGATCAGTGCCAGTGCGCACGGTATTCGATGACGCCAATCCGTCAGCAGCTGACCGAACCAACCCATCAACACACCGTACGCTAGGAGATGATTGATTTTATCACCAATGGTTGATGGTACCTGAGGCAACTGAAGACGTGCTAAGGATAAGTACACCACAAATAATATCAGAGCGACACCAATCAGCCACCAGTGGCGCCAGTGACGAAGCTGAACCGGTTTTTGAGTAGTCAGGTGTATCTTCCAGCTAACGTTGTAGGACTGATCAATTCAGCAACAGTTCAACCCCTTAATTGATAATTGTGGCAATCAGCACAGTTAGCACAATCGCGATAGCAATGTGTAGTATCGGCGACAACCACAGCAAATGAGAATACCGTAAGCGGTGAAACAACGCATACGCCATTACCAGCACATTGATCGATACGATGATCATGGTAGCCAAAATACCTACCTGTAGCGCTTCATCGCTCCATTTGAGCTTGTCTGAACCGTCGATAACCAACCCGACCAATGCATAGACAAGGTAAAAGCCAGTCATGACGACAGGTGCAAGCAGACAAACGAATTGCCATACGGGTGACACCGGTCGCGGACCACTTGTTTGTTGAATCATATACTCGATACCATTAGAGACAGGCCAGCTTGTCGCAGCTACCACAGTGGGCAATATCGACCAATGTCGATTCACCTTGTCGTTATTTTGTTACACTAGCCCGGTACATCGGGCCGGTAAATCAAGCTGAAAATTCCAGCAATTGTTAAGAGGATATTATTGATGCGTAAAATAACACACGTACAGCGAATTAAAACCTGCTTATCCAGCTCGTGCCGAAAGGTGATCATGGCTGCTGTAGCTGTAGCGGGCTTACTGGCAGGCGGATTCTCTATCGCCAATGATGCTGCAATTACTGCAGTAGATATCAAGCCGGTAGGTAACAGAATGTATCAGGTCAGCGTGACTCTGGAACATGCTGATACAGGTTGGGACCACTACGCCAATCGGTGGGATGTTCTCGACCAGGACGGCAACGTTCTCGGCTCACGAGTATTAGCGCACCCGCACGTGAACGAGCAACCTTTTACTCGCAGCTTACGGGTGGAAATTCCCGATTCCGTAAAAGTAGTCACTATTGTTGCTTCTGATTCTGTTCATGGTGATAACGAAGAAACGGTTAAGGTCGAAGTGCCGAGTGATACCTGAACCGG
>CAYPDN010000285.1:0-2333 GCA_964409445.1 uncultured Granulosicoccaceae bacterium | reverse complement strand
GGCCGACTAAGGTCCGCTATAACAAACGCGACCAGTCGGCCCGTGCAAATCCATTCAGCGCGATATCTAACCCTTTAGAAAATCCGATAACCATAAACCGGTCTCCCATCTCCTGCGACATGATTACTCGCTTGAGTTCTCCGGTTGCCTGAATCTGTTCGCGAGTGTCCAGAGACTGCAACTTTTGCTGGTGATGATTCAACACATCCAGCGATAACATAAATTCAGACAACGGCGAATAACCCTGCAGCTCCATACCTGTAGCAGTTGCCGCTATGGTTACCGCAGTAAAGTCAACATCGGCGGTAATATCCTGCACCGCTGGTCTTGCAAACGGATCATCGTGCAGGGTATGACGATAAAAACAACGCAACGTGCCGGTGGGTTTTTTATCTGAATAGTATTGGCGCCTGTCAGAACCATAATCGCAAATGAGAACAGCACCTTTGTCTATAGCATCAACCAGTGACCGCCACCACGCATCGAGCAAAGCACAGTACTCCGACTCATAACCTTCTGCCAAATTCCTGCCAATATCGGTCTGAATACTTGTGACCTGATCATACACCTGATCGTCCTCGACGGATTGCATAATAAAGCCATCGTCATTTAAACCGACCATGACTCTTTCTACCCGACCTTTAACAATCTTAAACCGCTCTACCGCAAAAGCATCAAGCACTTCATTGGCGATAACAACACCGTTAAAACTATTTGGAAGGCTTTGCAACCACTGCACTCGATTGTAGACATCCAATGACAGCTCTTGCCGCAAAAAATGCTGTTGTTCCTGTTTTAATTCCGGGCTTACATCAAGTATGAAATAAGTGTCCGGCAGCCTGCCTGCAGATTCCAATGCAGTCAGCAGGTCAGATGCAAGTCTGCCGCTACCGCTGCCAAATTCAAGAATATCCGCCTGCCCGATTTCATCAAACACCTGTATACACTGATTAGCAAGACACACCGCAAAGTGATCAGATATTTCGGGCGCGGTAGTGAAGTCACCATACTTGCCGAGCTTACTAAAACCATTGACATAATAACCAAGCCCGACTTCGTACAGACTACGATGCATATATTCACTAAATGGCATAGCGCCATCGCGCTCTATATACGAACGCATCAGTGATACAAAGCGATCACTGTTCTCTTTTTGTTGCGGCGTGAATGCCGGTAGCTCTACTTCAGCCATCTATTTTGATAGTTCACTGCAGCAAGTTTTCGTTTGCATCAGGTTTCCGGCTTTTAGCCTGTTATTGGTCTGCTATAGACTTGTCACCACGTTCGATACTGACTCCCAGATCTTTTGCAGCTTCTATAGCACCCGGCTTATGTACGGTGACAGACACCCAGGGTACATTGAATTCCTCACGTACAATTGCTGCGATGTGTTCAGCCAGCGTTTCTATTAAACCAAAGCTGCTACTGTTGGCATACTCAATGACACGATCAGAAATACTCTTATAATTCAGCGCATACTGTATATCATCGCTGCTTGCGGCCTTTGAAATATCTGTAGCCATAATCAGATCAATGTAAACATTCTGCCTGATCTCACGCTCCCAGTCATAGATGCCAATGACGGGTGTTACGTGCAGCGCTTTAAGAAAGACTTTATCCATTCACGATAATACTGAGTTTTCAAAGCGCTTACAGTAACAGCTTTAGAGTGACACTTCAGAGCAGCCAATCTGCGACTACCGGCTAAATATCTCAATTCTTCTCATGCGCCACCCAACGCATGGCGGATGTCAGAGATCGACCATAGAAATAGGTGACCTGATCGTCACTGTATTTGAATTGAGGCGCTATCGGGCAGGCCTGCCGTGCCAGGCAGGTGCTTGCACAGTCAGACGCCGGCGCTACCCGGTGCGAAACACAGGCAGTTAAATCCGGATTGCTGTCACTGCTAAGCGCAAGCGCCGGGCAAGAAGACAAACACGGCTTTGCTTCACAACTCAGACATGGGGACTCACCGGACAAACAATCTACTTTATCAGGGTCAACCTTCTCTGCCCCATCAAGATAAGAGCGGTTAAGTTCAGACTCAATTGCCACCACCGCACGATAAGCGAACCACAGGCCGTATTGATCATTGATACCAATACCAAGCGGTGACGCATGATGCCAGCCAGCCATCGACCCCAGTTTTTGCAGCGAAATCTCCAAACCTTGCGGCGCCTCGGGAAACAGAAACTGCCAGCTGCCTTCAGGCAGATACACTTTTAACACCCGGTTAATACAATCGACCGAGTACTCATCCACCGGGTCATCCCGCTGCAGATACTCTTGCGGCATGGATTGCCAGAGCTTTTTGCCGGCACTGCCAATCA
>CAYPDN010000284.1:2433-5278 GCA_964409445.1 uncultured Granulosicoccaceae bacterium | reverse complement strand
AGACACTGGTGATTTATCTGGTGCGCTGGTATGCGACACATCGCGCCGATAAAGCTCTGTCTGAGGCCTTGCTTCGAATACTCGATACACCGATCTCACCCGAGCTGGTACCGTCTAAAGATGACAGTGATGATGTATCGCAGCATACCGAATCAATTATTGGTCCGTATGAGCTGCATGACTTTTTTATTTATCACTACCTGCGCAACGGCTTTAGTGCTGAGAAAATCTATGTGCTTTCACAGCTGGCGTTTGCCGATAAATATGATGCCAGCACCATAAAACGTTGGCTGAAACTGTTTTTTAAACGTTTTTACATGCACCAGTTTAAACGCACAACACTGCCTTCAGGTCCTAAAGTCGGTAGTGTGAGTTTGTCACCTCGTGGTGACTGGCGCATGCCGGATGAAGCGGATGTCAGTGCGATTCTGGAAAATATCGATTCACTCAACTGAATTCAACGGTAATTTTCCAGCATGGATAAACCTATAGTTATCAGCAGCCAGTTTGATGGCGGCAACATTGAATGTGTATCGTGTGAAAGCGCTGATAACATCAGACTCAATATACAACGTGATGCTGGTGGCGAGTTTTATCAGTGGTTCTATTTCAGACTGACAGGCAGTGTGGGTCAGAGGTATACGCTGCACATTGATAATGCCGGAGCATCGTCATACCCGGACGGCTGGAAAAACTACCGCGTCGTTGCATCATTTGATCAGTCGGAGTGGTTTCGAACTGACACAGATTACCATGAAGGTGTGCTTCGCTTTTCAATTGAAGCTGAGTCAGATGTTATCTGGTTTGCCTACTTTGCACCTTATTCACTACAACAACACAACAGTCTGATTTCTCAATGTGCAAGCGATAATCGTGTATCAGTTGAGGTGCCGGGCAAGACTCACGATGGCAGAGACATTGATCTGCTGTGTATTGGTGATGCAAGCAAGCCGTTAAAGATCTGGGCCATTGCCAGACAACACCCGGGTGAATCTATGGCTGAGTGGTGGATGGAAGGTTATCTTGACCGACTGCTGGACGAACAGGATGCTGTCTCCTGTGCGCTGCTTGAAAAAGCTGTCTTTTATGTTGTACCAAACATGAATCCTGACGGCAGCTACCGCGGATATTTAAGAACTAATGCACTCGGTGTTAACTTAAATCGAGAATGGGACAAAGCAACACCGGAAAATTCTCCGGAAGTATTTTATGTGCTCAATAAAATGCGTGATACAGGTATTAGCCTGAATCTCGATGTGCACGGTGATGAGGCTCTGCCTTATAACTTTATAGCGGGTACCGAAGGTATTGAATCGTGGACTGATGAACGCAAAGAACTGCAGGAGTTATTTAAAAGCCGTCTGATGGCGTTAAATCCTGACTTTCAAACTACTGTCGGGTACCCGATCAGCCCACCAGGATCGGCCAACTATGGTATTTGCAGTAGCTTTATTGCAGAGAGTTTTAACTGTCCCGCTATGACGCTTGAAATGCCATTTAAAGACACGCTGGAGTCACCGAATGAAAAATATGGCTGGTCGGATGAACGTTCAGCGAAGTTAGGTTCATCCTGTGTTGATGCAATTTACAGTATTGTGGACAAACTATAGTTAGTTTTGTGAGCGTGCCTCAAGACTGTTTGCTTACATCTGCGAATCTCGCGTCTATCACTTTTGCCAGTTCGCCTGGTTTAAGTTCCAGCTGCAATCCCCGTCGACCGCCACTGACATATATAGTGTCGAAGCTTTCTGCGGTTACATCAATGCAGCACTTCAGGCGTTGCTTCTGGCCCACCGGGCTAATGCCCCCAACGATATAACCGGTAACTCTTTCTGCGACCGCAGGTTCTGCCATGATCGCTTTGCGACCAGTAAAGTGACTGGCAAGCTTTTTTAAGTCCAGCTGATATGCCACCGGGATAATTGCCACTACTGGTTTGCGGTCGTTACCATCGACCACAGCAAGTAAGGTTTTGAATACCTGCAATGGACTCTGGCCCAGTGCCGCTGCCGCCTGCAATCCATAGTTTTCTGACGCATCATCTGTTGAGTACTCACGCACTTCAAAGTCGATTTTTTGTTTCTGCAGTAATTTGATTGCTGGTGTCATTGATTAGTGTTGATCCCACAATTACAGGTACTGTCGATCATTTTACTCATGATGTCTAATCTGTAGGGTTAGAAGCATTGTGAGAATTAAGTCACGTTTTCACCTCGGAGCCATCCTGTTTGTGCGGATGCTGTCTGCGAACCAAACGGACTTTACCGCCACACTCGTGCTGATATTTTCAAGGTTGGTTGATATGTTGGCATTGGTTGCAGGATGATGGCGTTAGCTGAGTGTATACGGGGCACCGCCAGCGCAAAGATCAGTGCAATAAGACTCGCGTCTATTGTACGGTTGTTTGCTTGCACCGCTTGCCTGTTTGGTTTTGTATCTGCAGCTATTGCTGTTCCTGATTCCAGAGTTGAGAATCAACAGGCTATTGTCAATGGCAGCTCCTTTCCAGGGAATACACATCCATCGCTTACTGCGCTTGTAACGGGACGCAGTGTATCCATCAGATTAAATGGTCAACAAGAGATTGGTGGTTATTTTTTTGGTCACGGTGTCAATACAGCTTTTTCCGGTGAGGTGATCGAATGCGGCCGTGCAACAACAATATGCGCTAACTCTGTCGGCAAGGTTTGTCTTATAGAAACCAGCGCCCAATTGACAGGCAATTTATCTCCTGCCGTGCAACTTGCTAACTGTAACCTCGGTGGCGGCATTGGTGCTCTGTTCAAATCGGAGGACGGAGTTTTCCCACGTACCGATTTTTTCGATGGCGTACCAGCCATACCTG
>CAYPDN010000284.1:0-2333 GCA_964409445.1 uncultured Granulosicoccaceae bacterium | reverse complement strand
GCCTAAGTGCAAGTGGCGACATAGCATTGCTTAAACTTAGCACCGCACCGGTGGTTAAAAATTCTAACTCGTTGATGAAGGTCGTATCGAGCAATGTGATTGATGAACTGGAAGCACAATCTGCTGATGCCCTGGTACTCGGCTGGGGTAGTACGCAGATTCGTGAGCCGAATGAACCTGTTGTTAGTGCGGATAGCACAAGCAAAATTCCTCTATCTGCGTCTGTTACTCTCGTACCACTGGATCAATGCAAGGTTATGTGGCGCGACTTTTTTTTGGCTAACAATATCGCCCCTGAAACGATTCAACTAAATGATCAGCAGTTGTGTGCCTACGAACCTGTAGCACAGCGGGATACCTGTCAGGGAGATAGTGGTGGCCCACTGTTAGTGGATGTTAATGGGCGGTATGAACTTGCAGGAATTACCAGCTTCGGGCTCGGTTGCGGAAGCTTAAACAGTGTGCCGGCGGTGTATACCAAAGTCAGTGATTACGCTGACTGGATAATTGAAACTACCGGTATCAATGTGTCCCTGACCAGACCAGCTGTCACCGTTAATTCTCAGTTTGCGAGTGGTACAACTGGTACTGGCGGTACTGATCTGACGATTATTTTGCCACTGTTTTCCCTGGTACTGCTGCTCTCGTTAAACGGCTGTCGCAATGCACCTTCTGTGAATAGTGTACCTAAAGCTGCCGCTTCGTCAGATAGTGGTTCCAAGAGCCTGCAAGAGAGCCCACCAGAGAGTATGGACATCCTGTTCACATCTGATGAGGTGATATTGAACGTAAATAGCTTTGGTTGTACAAAACCGAATCACTTTGTTGTTGACGAAGATCCGAATAGTTCCTGCAGCTATGTCATTGAACGGGTGCAGCCGGATTTGTGTAAACGGACTGGTTTTGTCACACAGATAAAAATGGAGTGGAATCAGACGGCGTGCTCTGACGAAGAAGTGGAATTTAGTAACCCGCGATTATCCCGTTAGTGAGTCTGCTTCAGTTACTTTCTGAATAGACAGGTTGCAGCGCGCGGCCTGGCGGTAAATTCGAGACAATTCTGTATTCCTTAATAGCTTAAGATTACGTAGAGTAATTATTGTAGACGCAGCGTTATGAGACCTAATGCTATACGGTATACTTTTCCATTGGCTTAGTTAGGTTGAGATCGACATGCACACTAAAATTGTTAGCTGTTTAGTTCTGGTTGCAGCAGGATCATTGGCAGGCTGCGGTTTTAAATCAGATCTGTTCCTGCCCGGAGACAGAGAAGACGATCCGGTGCTCGAACGCGAAGCTTTGCCAGATCAGCCGGATCCACAAGAGCTTTCTGATCTCTCTAATCTGACTGAAAATCCGGCTTTTCCTGATGATGATGAAAACATCATGCTTGAGAAAGTCACTACCGTTGCCACTGACGGGGAAATTTTGGTCTTGCCTTCTACTCAGGATGATTCACAGGATGATCCCGATTCCGGTGCTGCAGAAGGTATACCTGTTGATCTGACCGATCTGGCCCGCGATGTACAGGGTAGCCAGTAACTCTCAATGAGCGTTTTTGCATGACTATTTTTTATGAGCCTGCTTTGTGAGTTTCGAGCGTCGATCCGATGGTGAGTTGCAAGTTGAAGACATTGCATGTTCAGAGCTGGCATCCAGGTACGGTACACCACTATTTGTATACTCTCGCAGCTCAATTGAGAGCGCCTGGCATGCCTTTGACCAGGCGCTGTCTGCGCGCCCGCATCTGGTTTGCTATGCGCTAAAGGCCAATTCCAATCTTGGTGTTTTGAGTTTGCTCGGTAAACTCGGCTCCGGCTTTGACATTGTTTCAGTGGGTGAGCTCGCGCGGGTAAAAGCTGCCGGCTGCGATCTTTCAAAAGTTGTTTTTTCAGGTGTAGGCAAATCTCCGGACGAGATGGCAACAGCATTAGCAGCTGGTATCAAGTGCTTTAATGTTGAGTCGGTAGCAGAAATCGATGTACTGGCAGCGGTTGCAGCGGCACATGGATCAGTAGCACCGGTATCGGTCAGAATTAATCCGGATGTCGATGCCGGCACACATCCGTATATTTCCACCGGCCTTAAAGAAAACAAATTTGGTATCAACACAGAATCTGCTCTGAGTGCCTATCGGAAAATTGCAGATAGCCCGCATCTTAGTGTCACCGGTATGGATTGCCACATCGGTTCTCAGCTGACTGACATTGCACCGTACCAGGATGCCTTGCGACGATTGCTGGCGCTGTGTGATTCTCTGCAATCGCAGGGAATCGAGATTGCACACCTCGATCTTGGTGGTGGCCAGGGTATTCGCTACCGTGATGAAAAGC
>CAYPDN010000283.1:0-5289 GCA_964409445.1 uncultured Granulosicoccaceae bacterium | reverse complement strand
ATTTTACTGCTTTCAGGAGCCGCTTCTCAATGCACCCGATGCTCAACATAGCCGTCCGCGCCGCACGTGCCGGGGGCCGGGTACTGACCAAATATATGGACAGGCTCGACAGTGTCACCGTCGAAACAAAAGGCAAAAACGACTTTGTCTCTGAAGTCGACAGACTGACTGAAGCCGAGATTGTCTCTGTGCTGCAGCGATCATTTCCCGATCATCAGTTTATCTGTGAAGAAAGCGGTGCAGCCGGAGACGACAATGCCGAATTCAAATGGTACATCGATCCACTCGATGGCACTAAGAACTATCTGCACGGCTACCCTTCATTTTGTGTGTCTCTCGCGGTCGCACATAAAGACAGAATGGAACAGGCTGTGATCTACAACCCCGTCAGCCAGGAACTCTTTACCGCCACGCGTGGTGATGGTGCAACACTGGACGGTAAACGCCTGCGAGTTAGCAAGCGGGTAGGAATCGAAAGCGCATTGCTAAGTACCGGCTACAGCAATGATGGTAAGAGTGACTACGAGGCCTACCTTAAAACTCTGAATCACTTTACCACCAACGCATCAGGCATCCGCAGACACGGATCAGCGGCACTTGAACTTGCGTATGTTGCAGCCGGAAGACTGGATGGTTACTGGCAATACAATTTAAAGCCGTGGGATGTCGCCGCGGGAGCGTTAATTGTACGAGAGGCAGGTGGATTGATCGGAGATACCAAAGGCGAAAGCGACTGGCTGACAAATGGCAACATTATTGCCGCCTCACCAAAAATATTTGACCAGATGGTTCGTGCACTAAAAGAACTTCGAGTTTACGAGATCTAGACAATTATTAAATACACCTGCCTGCAAATCTATAAGAATGCATTAGGGAAAAATCAGGGTATATCTTCGAGGCCGTCACCTTCTTTTGCAACCGGCATCATATCTTCACGCGTTAAACCAAGCCCCAGAACTGCGGAACTTGCAACATAAATTGAAGAATACGTACCAACAACAACACCGATGATCAGTGCGACTGCAAAACTCCGTATTGACTCACCACCAAGTAAGAACAGAGCCAACAACACCAAAAGTGTCGTCAGTGACGTGATAATGGTTCTGGATAAAGTCTGATTAATGGAGATATTCATAATCTCCTCGTATGTCTTTTTACGAATAGCTCTGAAGTTCTCTCGTATACGGTCAAATACCACAATCGTATCGTTCAGTGAATAACCAATCACCGCAAGGATTGCCGCCAACACACTTAGGTCAAAGTTAATTTGGGTTATCGCGAAAAAACCCAGGGTAATAATCACATCGTGCACCAATGCGGCAACCGCACCTACCGAGAATTTTTTCTCAAATCTGAGCCAGATATAAATAACAATAAACAACAGAGCAATAAGTACAGCCAGACCGCCCTGTTCACGCAACTCCTCACCTACCTGTGGACCGACAAACTCTACTCGACGCATTGTTACCTCACCCTGCCCGACAGATGCCAGCACGCGATCGACTTCGGTATTCACTTTTGCACCGGTTAAGCCTTCCGCTGGTGCAAGTCGTACCAGTACTTCAGTGGTTGTGCCGAAGTGCTGAACAATAGCATCAGGAAAACCGTCGCTTGCTAACGCTGATCGTATTTCAGGCAATTGTGCGGGTTGCTCAAAACCCGCTTCAACAATATAGCCACCGGTAAAGTCGATACCGAAGTTCAGGCCGCGAGTAACTAACGCTGCTATCGAGATAACAATCAGCGCTGCAGACAGGATTGTCGCCGCCTTGCGCAACCCCATCACATCAAATCGCACTTCGTAATTTTGTTGTTTCTTGGCCATCGAATTCGATCTATTTGTACATGCTTGTTAGTGAATTATTAGTCATTAGCACCATCTATGGACGGGCAGGCTAAATGGGCAGCGCTTTAAGTTTCTTGCCACCATAGAGCCAGTTTACAAGTGCGCGGGTGCCGAATATTGCTGTAAACATTGAAGTAATAATTCCGATAGACAATGTCACAGCAAAACCCTTAATTGGGCCAGTACCAAATACAAATAAAACCACAGCAGCAATCAATGTAGTCACGTTGGCATCGGCAATCGTGATAAACGCTTTTTCATAACCGGCGTGTATGGCCTCCTGCACTCTGTTGCCGGCACGCAGTTCTTCTCTGATTCGTTCAAATATCAATACATTGGCGTCTACCGCCATACCAACTGTTAAAACGATACCCGCAATACCGGGTAGCGTTAACGAAGTCGGCAGTGTTGAAAGTACCGCAACAATCAACACCAGATTAGTTACCAGCGCCAGATCAGCGATAATCCCGAACGCCTTGTAGTAGATCGCCATAAAGATAAGGACAAGCGCGAGACCAATCATTACCGACATTTTGCCGCGATCAATATTTTCCTGACCAAGGCTTGGACCAACAGTTCGCTCTTCTACAATTTCAACTGGCGCTTTCAAAGCACCCGCTCGCAGCAGCAATGAAAGATTGCGCGCTTCATTGGTATCGAGTCCGGTGGTTTGAAATCGATGACTCAAAACATCACGAATAGTCGCAACGTTAATTACCTCTTCAACAAGAGTGCGTTTCTTTTCATAAGTATCACCCTTTTTTACGGTGGTGATTTGCCTTTCAATAAACACAACTGCCATCGGGTTGCCGACATTTTCTGAACTGACCGCCTGCATGCGCTTAGCACCCGCACCGTCAAGATTGATAAACACCGCCGGTGAACCACTATGCGTATCAATACCGGAAGACGCATCCTTGATTTGATCACCGGTTACTATCACTCGCCGCTGCAATAAAACCGGGCTGCCATCGTTACGCATTTTGTATAGCTTGGCGTTCGGTGGCACACGCCCTGTATCCTGCGCTGCATACCAGTCTGTGGAGGTACCATGCACCATGCGATACTCAAGCGTTGCTGTCGCACCCAGAATTTCTTTAGCGATAGTAGTGTCCTGCACCCCTGGCAGTTGTACCACTATCCGCTCACGCCCCTGCTGTTGCACAATAGGCTCTGCAACACCGAGTTCATTCACTCGATTTCGAAGCGTGATAATGTTTTGGTCAAGTGCTGCGCGGCGCTCGTTCTCACGCGCCAACTCCGTGAGTGTTGCATTGACATAAAAATCTTTACCGTCATCTACAGTTGTCAATTCAAGGTCCTGCGAATACTCCTGCCTCATCAACGCGAGCGCAGCATCACGTTTTTCAGCATCGTCAAAACGCACATTCACACCATCATCGGCTTGACGCGCACCACGGTAGCGAATGTCCCGCCCGCGAAGGAAGGTCCGGAACTCATCTATATACTTGGCTTCAGACTGTGCAATTGCTGCAGCGATATCCACTTCCATTAGAAAGTGAACACCACCGCGTAAATCGAGCCCGAGACCCATGGGCTTGGCAAAGGCTCTGAGCCATTCCGGTGTTGCCGGTACCAGATTCAGCGCCACGGTATTGCGATTACTGTGTTCCTGCTGGATAAGATCCCGCGCCTTGAGCTGGGTGTCTCCATCCTCAAAAAGTGCCAGTAAACGACCATCGTCCGGCCGCAGGGTAAAGTTCGTTATGCCACCTTCTTCAAGCGTCGCACTAACATTATCCGCAAGATCCGGTGCCATCACACCGCTGCGCGGTGATATTTGTACTGCCGGGTCGTCTCCATAAAGGTTGGGCAGCGCAAACAGGCAGCCAATCACTACGACCGCGGCCAGAAAGATATACTTCCATAAAGGGTATTTATTGATCATTGACTAACCACAAGGGATCGAGCGCTTGTCAAGCAATTGTCAGAAACCCGGTCAACAGCCAGTGGAATGACGCGACCAGGTGCACCGCAACTGCACATTTGTTTTAGTTGTTGAGTAAAGATAGGCACAAAAACAGGAATTGAAAGGCCCATATCGAAACAGCCAACTTGAGTAAAGAATAGAAACTGGTCGAAACAGGACAGAAACCTGCTCAGACTTTTTTCAACGTACCTTTTGGCAACAGATTAGCAATCGCATTTTGTTGCACAGTCACTTCAGTATTGTCAGCAATTTTTACCTGAAAAAAGCCATCACTGACCTTGGTAATCGTACCGCCAAGACCGCCATTGGTAACCACCTCATCGCCCTTCTTGAGAGCCTCGACCATGGCTTTATGCTCTTTCACCCGCTTCTGCTGAGGTCGGATCATCAGAAAATAAAAGATCGGCAACAGCAGGAGTGGGAACAACAGACTTATTAACGAACCCTGCCCACCACCTGCCTGCGCATGAGCGTCTGATATGAAAAATGACATCGCGTTTCTCCGTTGATCGATTCAAACCGCCGATTATGCCACAAGCAGCCAGCTCGTTGTCAGATCGGCAACGGTCGAGACAGTTCCGCTCTCAGGACTAACAACGTCAGGACGGCCCTCGCGATTGCAGCTCATAAAATTCGGTCGCAAACTGATCAAAACTGTCAGCTTCAATCGATGCACGGATGTCTCGCATCAGGCGCAGATAGAAGCGCACGTTGTGGATAGTGTTCAGGCGCGAGCCCAGAATCTCCCCGCATTTACTCAGGTGGTGCAGATAGGCGCGGGAATAATTCTGACAGGTGTAGCAATCACAGGCACTGTCCAGCGGAGTTGTATCCGTGCGGAACCTCGCATTGCGCAGCTTCAACACACCCTGGCTGGTGAAAATGGTGTCGTTGCGAGCATTTCTGGTTGGCATTACACAATCAAACATATCAACACCGCGACGCACGGCTTCAATTATATCTTCAGGTTTCCCTACCCCCATAAGGTAGCGTGGTGCATCCTCAGGCAGGAACGGCAGCGACTCATTCAGTACGCGCTCGCGCTCCTCTTTCGGTTCACCAACAGCAAGGCCACCAATCGCGTAGCCATCGAAACCAATGTCAGTGAGTGCCGCGGAAGAGTGCTCACGCAAGTGGATATGCATTCCCCCCTGCACAATGCCAAACAAGGCATTGGTATTGCCGAGCTCATTGTGAGCAATCCGACCGCGTTTGGCCCAGCGCATGGAAAGTTCCATCGAATCACGCGCCTCTTGTTCAGTTGCCGGATACGCAGTGCATTCATCAAAGCTCATTACAATGTCTGAGCCCAGCTCATGCTGCACTTTCATCGACACTTCAGGATCAAGCCAGACTTTGCTGCCATCGATAGGGCTGTTGAAAGAGACACCCTCTTCTGTGATCTTTCGCATTTTTGCCAGACTAAACACCTGAAAGCCACCCGAGTCCGTCAGTATTGGGCCGTGCCAGTTCATAAAGTCATGCAGATCAC
>CAYPDN010000282.1:0-5320 GCA_964409445.1 uncultured Granulosicoccaceae bacterium | reverse complement strand
CCGCTGATTGCCGAAGTATTTTTCAAAACGACTGTCGAGACCAGTGCGACTGGCAATACTGGAATTATCTGTCCGATTCTTTGCTGCAGATCTTCCGCCAGTGCCGAGACGTCAGTCAGTGGTGCGGAAGGATTGCTGGTGTTTTGTGCCTGCCATGCGGCCAGGGATACCGGCTCGCCGAAATTTACACAGGCATATCCGTTTCTATAGCGTTTGCCGGACACTGCCTGCAACATGTTTTTTGCAGCGAAGCGGAAAAATTTATAGGTGGTTATGATTTTCCCCGGCCTGCGCCCGGTAGTTTTTGGCAATGTCAGGGTACGGTCTTCCATCACTCTGTCATAGTTGATACCGACAGGAATAAATACGATATCGCGTTCGCTTGTTGGGTCGAAGCCTTTGGTGATGTATCCAAGAAGGCCCAGCTTTGGCTCACCCAGCTTGCCATCTATACTTAGCCTGCCTTCCAGAAAGACTGCCTGTGGCACTCCACCGGAAGCTGCCATCTGGACATAGGTTTGCAGTACTTTGCGATACAACGGATTGCTGGAATTGCGTCTGACAAAATAGCCACCCATCAGTCTGATCAGTTGCTGCAGTGGCCAGACCCGGGCCCACTCACCGACTGCATAAGACAGGGCAGTGCGTTCTGCAGCGAGGTAAGTCGCGAGAATGTAGTCCATGTTACTGCGATGGTTCATGATAAAAACCACACTGGTCTTTTCATCAAGCTCTGACAGCGCCTGATCATCGGCAAAGCCCAGTCGTACCCGGTACAGGCTATGTACTACTTTTCTGGCAAGCCAGTAGGCGGTTTTAAAGTAGAGCAGTGCGTTGAAAGCCGGGACAATTTCGCGAGAGTAGCCATTGACATCTTTCATCAGCTCATCGCGAGTGACATGCTGTTGTTGCGACATTTCATCTACCGTGGCGAGAACTGCCGGATCGTAGCTAATGCGATCAATTAGTACTTCGCGACGAGTGAGCTTGAAAGAAGGAATCTTTAACGCAAGTTTGTCATTAACTTCACTGATAACAAGATTGGCACGCCTGCGCATAAACCATTTAAATGAGGGCAACAGAAAATGCTGCACAAACCAAAGGGCTGCAAGTGCTATCAACACCAGTAACAACCAAAGTGGAAGCTGTACCGTGTTATTCACTCTGGTGTGTCGATTTCAGCATAAGGAAGCGGCGGGTTTGGAGAGGTTCTAATGTTTGCGATATGTTGTGTTAATCTATCGGCGATGTCCACTATTACCGCGTTAACCTCACCCGATCTGTCCTGTACACCAGTATTGTGCAAATACGCTGAAATCTAAATACTCCTCAAGCCGTGAATCTGAAACCGATGTTGTTCTAACATCTGTGGCCAGGCTGTGGGTAACAGTTTGTATATTGACTCTGTGCGGCTACCTTGCCGGATATAACGTCGGCAAGGTATCGGCAGCGCTTCCATTTATAAGAGCTGATCTGGATATAAGCCTTTTTATGGCAGGAACCGTCGCCAGCAGCTACAGCGTGGCTGCTATGACGTTGGCGATTGTCATTGGCTTGTTTGTCTCGCTTGTCGGGGCTGTGCGGGGTGTTTTTATTGGGTTGGTGCTTACCGGTTTTGCCGGAGGGTTCGGTGCGACTGCGAGCGGTTATACGCAACTTATTAGTGGCAGAATTGCAGAGGGAATCGGCTATATTCTGCTGGCCATCTCGATCCCTGTCCTGATTGCAAAAGTCACCAGTGAAAAATCCCGTCCTATGGCAATGGGTATCTGGGGTACGTTTATACCCGGTGGTGTGGCCTTAAGTATGTTAGTTGCTTTAGTAGTTCAAAATGGCTGGACTGAGCAATGGCGTCCGCTGTGGTGGTTTACCTGTCTGTTAGCGATTGTTTGCATAGTTTTGTTGGCAATTTTTGTTTTACCGGTTTTGAAATCGATTGACAACACCGCTTCTTCTGCAACTGCTGCCCCATCCAAACCAGTGTTGTACTCTTCTGTCTTTCAGCGTGATCCACTATTGCTTGCAGTGAGCTTTATGCTCTACTCAATGCTCTTTGTTACCTTGGTAACTTACTTACCGACGGTGCTTGTGGAAACGTCAGACACACAGTTGCAGATTGCCACCCGAATCACTGTGTTTGTTGTGCTGGCTAATATTGTTGGCAATTTGATCGGTGGTTGGCTGATTGGCAGAGGTGTGCGATTGAAAACACTTCTAACCATCGCACTTATCGGTGCCTGTCTGTTTGCCTGCGCGGTGTTTCTTGACGCATTCAGTGTATTGATCAGAACGGGATGTGGGTTGCTGGCCTGTTTATTCGGCGGAATGTTGCCGGCAGCGGTTTTTGCCAGTATCTCGAGATTTGTACCTGTGCAGAAAGCCGGTTTACTGTTGGGAGTGGTATTTCAGGCGTTGGGTACCGGTCAGGTTGGCGGGCCAATATTACTGGCAGCATTGGTGGAACAAATGGACAACTGGCGCTGGGGTACTGTGTACTTTTTGTTGCTGGGTCTTGTCAGTGGCATCGTGCTCTACTGCTTTCAGCGGCAAATTCCGAAGCTTGATCAATGCTCACCTAATAAGTGAGGTTAATAGTGTAAATTGCAGCTCGTAGATTGAGCTCGGGTAAATGAGTTGCCTCCAACAGTGCTTCAAAAAGAAATTTTGCTCGACGGGCACTGGTCCAGTCTGGCGCAGCTTGCTGAAGCTTGTGAGCTTTCACGAGAAGAGGTTGCAGAGGCTGCAGCAAAGGGGGCTGTGTGGCGCAGGAAAGGTGGAGCAAAGAGTGCGAAGCTTCGGCGCATAAGGAATCCCGATACAGAATCAGAGTCCGGTGATACGCTCTTTATTAACTATGATCGCAAGGTGCTTGATCAACAAGCTCAGTCGCCGCGGCTGGTATCTGATCAAGGGAACTATAGTGTCTGGTATAAACCATCCGGTACTTTGAGCCAGGGCAGTAAATGGAGTGATCACTGTACGATTACAGAAACTGCTGCAGGTATACACGGCAAGAAATGTTTGCTGGTACATCGTTTGGATCGTGCGGCGTGCGGGCTGATGGTATTGGCGCATACACCTAATGCGTGCAAGGCCTTAGCTGCATTGTTTGAAAAACGTGAGGTGTTAAAAATTTATCGTGCGACCGTCTACGGTAAAGTAACCTGCAGTATGCCGTGGGAGATAAAAAAAACGATCGAAGACAAAGCTGCCCATACCGTGGTTATGTCTGCAGACTATATGGAAAAGCCTGATCAGTCCCGGTTGATGGTTGATATAAAAACCGGTCGCAAACATCAAATTCGCAACCACCTTGCCAGTGAGGGGTATCCGGTAGTTGGCGACAGGCTTTTTGACCCTGACCGCAAGCACGAGACCGATCTGCAATTAGCGGCAGTTGAGTTGCAATTTACCTGTCCGTTCAACGGTAAATTGCAAAAGGTGCTGCTCGATGAGTCGTTGTTGAGTGCACGCAGCTAAATTTGGTCGCAAATACGGGTAGGTGATATCTGATCGCGAACTCACAATCGATAAATTAAATTTAAAGCAGGTTCTTAATGCATCAACAGTATCCTAATTTGTTTGAGCCACTCGATCTCGGTTTCACCAAACTTGATAACCGGATTCTGATGGGATCAATGCATACCGGCCTTGAGGATGGCAATCATCATGACAGGCTTGCGGCATACTTTTGCGAGCGAGCCCGTGGTGGTGTGGGTCTTATGGTGACTGGCGGATACGCTCCGAATATTTCGGGATGGGTAAAGCCAATGGCCGGAATGCTGGTGACCCGTCGTGCTGCAAAGAAACATAAATTAGTGACTGATGCAGTGCACGCAGAAGGCGGCAAGATCGCCATGCAGATACTGCATGCGGGCAGGTATGCCTATCATCCGCTTGCAGTCGCACCGTCTAAAATAAAATCACCGATTACACCCTTTAAGCCCAGAGAGTTGTCAGCTCGAGGTGTGGAAAAACAGATAGCAGCTTTTGTTCGGTGTGCAGTATTGGCCAGAGAAGCGGGCTATGACGGCGTCGAGATTATGGGTTCCGAAGGATATCTGATTAACGAGTTTTTAGTTGAACACACGAATCAGCGTAATGATGAGTGGGGTGGCAGTTACGCCAATCGTATGCGCTTTGCACTAGAGATTGTTCAGCGGACCAGAGAAGCTGTTGGTCATGATTTTATAATTATCTATCGATTGTCGGTGATTGATCTGATTCCCAATGGCAGTAACTGGAATGAAGTTGCAGAGCTCGCCCAAGGTATAGAGCAGGCAGGTGCGACTATTATAAATAGTGGCATCGGATGGCATGAAGCACGTATACCAACCATTGCCACGTCTGTACCTCGTGCGGCGTTCACCTGGGTGACTGAGAAGCTCAAAGAAGTTGTCAGTGTACCGGTGATTACTTCAAATCGTATTAATACGCCTGAGGTTGCTGAGAAAGTATTGGCAAGTGGTCACGCTGACATGATTTCAATGGCGCGGCCACTGTTGGCTGATCCCGAGTTTGCATTAAAAGCAAAAGAAAACCGCAGTGATGAAATTAATACCTGTATTGCCTGCAATCAGGCTTGCCTTGATCACACCTTCAGTTCAAAGCTTAGTTCGTGTCTGGTAAACCCCCGTGCATGTCACGAGACCGAGCTCAACTATATAGCCACTAAAAACAAAAAAACAATTGCTGTGGTGGGAGCCGGACCTGCAGGCTTGTCCGCCTCTACTGTGTTGGCATCACGCGGACACAGTGTTGATCTATATGATGCGGCTGGTGAGATTGGTGGTCAGTTAAATATGGCCAAGGCGGTACCCGGTAAAGAAGAGTTTCATGAAACGATCCGCTACTATCAAAAGCAAATTGAACTGACAGGTGTCAATGTAAAGCTTAATACAACAGTTGAGCCCTCAATGTTAGGTGGCTATGACGAGGTGATTATTGCCACCGGCGTGACGCCGCGCAATCCCAAAATTCCCGGGCAGGACAACAAGCGAGTGCTGAGCTATATCGATGTATTGCGACACAAGGTGCCAGTTGGGGATAAGGTCGTGATCGTTGGTGCAGGTGGCATTGGCTTTGATGTGGCAGAGTTTTTAATCCACACCGAGTCATCACCCGATGCGCTCGATCCGGCAAGCTGGTTGTCTGCCTGGGGAGTTGCAGATCCGGCAGATTCCAGGGGTGGTGTTGTGGCGATGAATTTTCCCAAATCGCCCAGAGAAATTACTCTTATGCAGCGATCCGCTGGCAAGCTCGGTGCGAAGCTCGGAAAAACAACTGGCTGGATTCACCGATCAACTTTGAAGCATGCCGG
>CAYPDN010000281.1:0-5340 GCA_964409445.1 uncultured Granulosicoccaceae bacterium | reverse complement strand
GCCAGAAATCGTAGACACTTAGCATGTCAGCGTTTAACCAGACTGCACCACTGGCCGACTTGCCCATTTTGCCACCAGAAGATGTTGTCAGTAGTGGTGAAGTCAGAGCAAACAAAGACGCACCATTCAACCGGCGGCCAAGGTCAATGCCGTTAACAATATTGCCCCATTGATCAGAACCACCCATCTGCAGTCTGCAGTCATAGCGTTTATTCAATTCGGCAAAGTCGTAAGCCTGCAGGATCATGTAGTTGAACTCCAGAAACGACAGCGACTGTTCGCGATCAAGTCGGAGCTTTACAGAGTCGAACGACAGCATTCGATTGACCGAGAAGTGCTGGCCAACATCGCGCAGAAACTCTACATAGTTTATACCCATCAGCCAATCGGCATTGTTTACCATGGTGGCATTACCACCCTGGTCTTCAAATTTCAGGTAACTGGAGAAGGCCTTCCTTATACCGGCAAGGTTATTATCAATATCCTCAGCTGTCAGCAGTTTGCGTGCATCGTCGCGCAAAGACGGATCGCCAATCATCGACGTGCCGCCACCCATCAGGGTTATCGGCTTGTGACCTGTGTTTTGCATCCAGTGCAACATCATGATCTGGATCAGGGAGCCCGCATGTAAGCTGGTAGCCGTTGCATCAAAACCGATATACCCGGTGACAGTCTCACTGGCGAACAGTTTATCCAGCTCTTTGTCATCGGAGGTTTGATAAATAAAACCACGCTCTGACAATATTTTTAGAAACTCAGATTTGTAGGCAGTCATCGGAATACAGTCGGGAATAATTTAGCGAATACTTAAGTTGCGAGTATAGCCCAATGCCAGCCCCGACGCCCATCTGTAAAGCTGTGCTTACCCATAATTCAGACCCGGAGAATATACCCGCTGTAACAAGCCCGAAGCTCAAGTCTGACGTTTAGGGATTCTTCGTGCTAATGTCGCCGAACCAACACAAAATCTCAGGAGCACAGTATATGAACAAAGATCTCTTCGAAACCGGACTGGAAAAAAGAAAAGCCACGCTCGGTGCAGAGTACGTTGAGAAAAATCTCGCCGCAGCAGACGACTTCACGTTACCGTTCCAGGAAGCCATGACCGCCTGGTGCTGGGGCTTCGGCTGGGGAGACGACACAATCGACGAAAAGACCCGGTCGATGATGAACTTATCGATGATTGGCGCACTGGGTAAAATGCACGAGTGGGAAATTCATTGTCGTGGTGCAATTAGTAACGGCGTCAGTAAGGAAGAAATCAGAGCCATCATTCATGTCATCGGCATTTACTGTGGTGTACCCCAGTCTCTGGAGTGTTTCCGCGTTGCACGCAAAGTACTGGAAGAGCACGACATGCTCTAATGCACAGTTCGCGTCTCATCAATAGTGCGTCAGCAAACGACGTCAGGACGTTAGCAACAACTTAACCCATATGCGAGACTGTGAGGAGTCTAAAAACAGAAGTCGATTATGTCCAACGTTACTGTTTCTCTTACTGAGATAAATACCTTTACAACGCAGGCCCTGCAAGCCCACGGCGCAAGTGACTGGATTGCAAAAGAAGTCGCCAAAGCCGTAGAAGTCGCTGAAGCCAATGGCAATTTAATCTGCGGGCTCTACTATCTCGAAAGCTACTGTCAGCAACTGTTAAGCGGTCGAGTGAACGGCTCAGTCGATCCTGTGGTATCACAAGTTAAAACAGCAAGTATCAAGGTAGACGCAGGATTCGGCTTTGCCCAGCCAGCCTTTGCCAAAGGACTACCTGAGGCACTTAAGGTCACCGAGCTTGCCGGCACGTGCTCTCTGGCAATCTGCCATTCACATACCTGCACATCACTCGGCTACTTTACTGAACAAATTGCCAACGCTGGTTTTATCGGCATCGGTTTAACTAACGCATCAGCTGTGGTGTCACCGCCCGGTGGCACCAAACCGGTACTTGGTACAAACCCGATTGCGATGGCAATTCCGGCAAAGAATGGCGGCGTTAAATTTCAGTTCGATCAAAGCACCAGTGCTATCGCACTGGGTAAAATCACCATGGCGGCGGCCGCAGGAGAGACTATTCCGTTGGGCTGGGCAGTCGACAGTGACGGCAATCCAACCACTGATCCAAAAGCAGCACTTAAAGGATCACTGGTATCAACCGGTGGTTACAAAGGTTACGGATTTGGCTTAATGGCAGAGGTACTGGCTGCAGCTCTTACGGGCAGCGTTAACTCGGTCGATTCAAGTGCGCTGAAAGCCCCTGAAGGCAAACCACACAACCTCGGTCAGTTCTACTTTTTACTGGATCCTGAAGTCTATTCGGGTGCTGAGTTCTGGCAACGACTGGACACTCTGGCAGAGTCTGTAGACTCCCAACCCGGCGCACGGCTACCCGGTTCACAGCGCAAACAGGTAACGGAAGTAACGATTGAATCTGCTGTGTGGGATAAAACGCTCAAGCTTGCAAGCCACAAAGCCAGTTGAGGAACACGACTTTGGCTAGAGCATTGAACATCAGGGTTTATATAACCAGTCTAACAACGCTTGCGCTACTCATTCTGGCAATTGCATCAATTAAGCCTGCATACGCAGATGCATCTGCCAACTGGCAAAGCACTACAGACACACTCGCCAAAGAAGTGCTTGAGCGCAGCAATGTGGTATCAGACTTCACAACACTTATTGGCAGGCATTTTAAAAGTACTGCACGAATTGACTTCGACAACCTGCGCGTGACTATTAACAATGACACCGTGCCACACGTAAAGCCGAAAACTACAGAGATTATCATCCCTTATAGTTACCTGACTCACGCCTTGCAAAGCCACGCAGAACTCGAAGAAAGCAATGAAGCCGCACTGGACCGCGCACTGGATACCGTCGAATACACTCTCTACCATTTAGTCGGGCACCTCATAGTTGCCAGTAACGACGCTGATTACGATGACACAGCGGAAGCAATATCGAGCTGGCTGATGATCAAAGGTTTTGCCAATGGTGGCGAGCAATGGTTCAGTAACGCAGAAGCATTCGGGCGAGCATCACAACTGCTTGACGGACCGCTGCAGGACTACTGGCACGAGCATTCGCTTTATAAATCGAGGCAGAAAAAAATCAATTGCTGGATCCTCGGCAGCGCTCCGGAAAAATACGAAAGCCTGCTCAAGCCTGTTTTAAAACCAGATGAAAGAAAGGCCAGATGTGTCAATGAATGGCAGGTGCTCGACACAAAAATGCAGACAGAGCTTCAAGCTGAGCTCAAAGAAAACTCGACATTGTTAAAGTAAAAAGATGACGGTGGTGACTACTACGGTGCAGTCAAGGCTTTTCCGTTGTCTGCAGCATCAATCTTCAATAAAAATGGCACGGCAGTTTCAGCCCACTGATCGGCATCGCGAAAATCTTGCGCGCTATCTCCAAAACAACTTTGCAATAGATCGGTATTTATCACTCCCGGGTTCAGCGGCACTGCAGCCAAGCCGGGTGGAAGATCCGCCGCCAGCGCCTGCGTCAACCCTTCGATAGCCCATTTGCTGGCGCAGTAAGAAGCAACCTCCGCTGCTACCGACCTGCCCCAACCGCTACTTAGGTTCACCACCACACCGGTACCGTGTTCAATCATTGCAGGCAAATAAGCTTTAGAAACGTAAAAGACACCCTTTACATTGATATCAATTATCGAAGAAAAATCCCTTTCAGAAACATCCCAAAGTGCAGCGTTTTCATTGATTATCGCGGCGTTATTGATCAGCAAATCAGGTACCCCCTGCTCTTTGATAACCGATGCAGCCCAGTTATTCACACGCACAGGATCAGATTGATCAACAACATCAAAGCGATGAGGCAGACCATAGGTGTCGCTTAATTTCTTTATAGCATTTTCACTGCGTGCTGTACCAACAACAGTATGGCCCGCTGTTACAAAACCGTCTGTCAGCGCACGACCCAGGCCACGACTAACACCGGTAACCACAATTAGTTTTTTATTCGACATGTAACCCCCTACACCACCTGATTTGAAACAGCTTCAATCGAAGCATCCACAGCGGAACTCAATTTATCGACCAGCTCTTCGATCTGGGAATCTTCGATAATAAACGGTGGCGCGAGTAAGATATGATCACCCGATTTCCCATCGACAGTGCCACCCATGGGATAACAGATCAGACCCGCATCAAACGCCGCTATTTTAATTTTCCTGTTCAGGGCCAATGCCGAATCAAACGGTTGCTTGCTTTGTCTGTCGCTGACAAGCTCAACTCCAACAAACAAACCACGCCCGCGAATATCACCCACATACTCATGATTGCCAAACCGCTGCTGCAGCGAACTCATTAACTTTTCACCCTGCTCGGCACAACGCGGAACCAGCTTGCGCTCAAGTAGTGCTCTCACCACAGCCAGTCCGGCGGCGCAGGCTGTCGGGTGTGCAAGATAAGTGTGCCCGTGCTGAAAAAAACCACTGCCATCGCTGATCGTCTGATAAATCTCTTCAGTGCACATCATCGCACCCAGTGGCTGATAGCCGGCACCCAGACCCTTGGCTATCGTGACAATGTCAGGTGCTATCCCATCCTGCTCACAGGCAAACAAACTACCAGTGCGTCCCATCCCGCACATCACTTCATCAAGGATAAGCAATACACCGTAACGGGAGCATATCTCTCTAATCTTTTTGAAGTAACCGCCAACGGCAGGTACTGCACCTAAAGTGGCGCCAACCACCGGCTCCGCAACAAAAGCCATCACCGTCTGCGGGTCTAGTCGCTGTATTTCCTGTTCAAGTTCGCGAGCGACACGAGTGCCGTATTCTTCAACTGTTTCATCTGGTGTTTTATCTCGATACTCGTAGCACGGAGCGATATGTGTTGTCTCAGGCAACATCGGCCCGAATGTCGCACGACGCCATGCATTACCGCCGGTTGCCAGTGCACCAATGGTGTTGCCATGGTAGCTCTGCCGTCGTGCGATTACCTTGTATCGATCACTTTCGCCACGCTCCACAAAGTACTGTCTGGCCAGTTTGAGACTTGCCTCAACAGCCTCAGACCCGCCGGATACAAAGTAAACTCTGGCAAGATCTCCCGGTGCATGATCGACAAGTAACTGTGCCAGTGCCTCGGCGGGCTCACTGGTGAAAAAACTGTTGTGCGCAAAAGCAGCATCGTCCAATTGACATTTCACCGCTGTAATAATATCGGCATCACCGTGCCCAAGGCATGACACCGCCGCACCTCCGGAACCGTCCAGATACTGCTTGCCGGTACTATCGTAAAGGTAGCAACCCTTGCCGGAAGCCAGCTGCGGCAGATCACTGTGGCAGTGGCGCGGAAATACACTCGAAGAATT
>CAYPDN010000280.1:0-5346 GCA_964409445.1 uncultured Granulosicoccaceae bacterium | reverse complement strand
GTTTGTGCAACCGGCGATGTTGATGAGGAAGATGTGATCAGATTCGATCATGGCGAAAATACTTTTTGCATCTACAACACTTCAAAAGGATTTTACGCCACCGATGGCTACTGTACCCACGAAGAAGAACACCTGGAATATGGTATCGTTGAAGACACAATAATTGAGTGCCCACTGCATCAGGGGCGATTCGATATTCCCACAGGTAAAGCTTTGGGAGCGCCAGTGTGTATTGATTTAAAAACCTACCCGGTTAAAATTGTGAACGACCGGGTGTTGGTTAATTTCACTGGTAAATAAGCAAGAGTAATTTAAGCAGTACACGCCACACCAGAGTAATAATCCATGAGTGATGTCGTAACACCGTCAAAAGAAAACTTTGAACCATTCTGCGGCTATGATCAAACCTGGGAAGGCGATTCAATCACTGAGCTTACCCAAACCGGCCCTGGTACACCCTGCGGTGAATATCTGCGTCGCTATTGGCACCCGGTTTTTATCACCGCAGAACTCGGTGACAAACCCAAACTGATTAAAATACTCGGCGAAGAGCTGGTACTTTTTCGCGATAAATCAGGAAACTACGGACTGGTACATAAAAAGTGTCCGCATCGACGAGCGTCGCTGGAATTCGGGCGTTGTGAAAACCACGGTATAAGATGCTGCTATCACGGGTGGGTTTTTGATGTAGACGGCTCGGTACTGGATATACCGGGCGAACCCAAAGATTCAGTATCGGCGATCAATGTAAAAAACAACGTACGTCTTGGTGCTTACCCGGTAAAAGAATACAAAGGACTCTTGTTTGCCTACATGGGTCCAATGCAGGAACTGCCGGAGTTTCCTATTTACGATAGCTTTGATATACCGGGCATGACAATGACCCCGTATGCTGGCCCGTTCAATTGCAACTGGATACAAGTTTTAGATGCCATAGTCGATCCAGTCCACACTGCGTTTCTACACCAGTCGCAGTTCTCCGATGGTTTTGGTGCACTGGGTGAAATTGAATTCTATGAAACAAAAAAAATCCGTTTCTTTGGTACAGCATCACGGCGCGTGGCAGACAACATCTGGGTGCGGGTTAACGAACTCATACTGCCCAACTTTACTCAGGCAGGCTCTGCTTTTGCTGCAGATGGCACCGAACAACGCTACTTTGGCCGCAGCGCGTTCACCCGCTGGGTTGTACCGGTAGACGACGAACACTGCATTGCCTATGCCTGGGGTAACTTTGGCGAACGAGGTGACCCACACAAATACAACACACCGGAAGGCATGCAGTTGATTGAACAAGGTGAACTGTTTGATCGCAGCTACGATGAAAAACAGGCAAGCCCTGGAGATGTAGAAGCAGTGGAAGGCATGGGACCTGTTTCTGATCAGGAAAAAGAATATCTGGTGTCAGGCGATCGGGGAATCGCCACCTATCGGGCACAATTGAAAAAATACTGCCGCAATCTGCAAAAAGGAAAACGCCCGCCACAACCAGGAAAACTAGCAGGCGAGCACGCCAATGGCGTAATACCAACCTATGGCAGTGATACTGTATTGACCGTACCAACATCTGATGATGAGAGCGAACTGTTAAGAAAAACCAATCAACAGGTGCTTGACATTATATTCGCAGGTGATGAATTGGCAGGGCAAGCCCGCGACGATGCAATAATTTCACAATTAAAAACTCTCGGTTAACACTTGCCTGATATATTTCAGATCAATAGCCAACCTTCATAGAGCGATACAATGGCAGTAAAAGTACATATTAAGAATAATCGCTGGGCTGCCGGATCATTCCCTAACACTGCCGAAGGTGAGGATGTTTTCACTATTACCAGTGAACGGTTTGCGAACGTTCTAAAAGAGTTTACTGATATAGAAAACTCACTTGATCCCTTTATCGACTGGGATACCGATCACTTCGATCATTCGATGCAAGATGCAGAAGTATTACTCACCTGGAACTTGCCAACAGAAAATCTCGCTCAAAAAGCACCCAAACTAAAGTGGATTCACTGTATCGGCGCCGGTGTCGAACACATGCTGCCAATGGACTGGCTACCCGAAGGCGTCACGCTTACTAACAACAAAGGGGTACATGCTGCCAAAGCAGCTGAATTCGGGCTAATGAGTGTATTGATGTTGCACTCACACATACCCGCTGTGGTAACCAATCAACGGCTCAAAATCTACGATTCGCTGTACGCGTCACCTATTGCAGGTAAGACACTGCTGGTAATAGGAACAGGTAGCCTTGGTGGATCAGCCGCAAAGAAAGTGCAAGCCCTGGGGGTACATGTTATTGGCGTTAATCGCAGTGGTCGCGCGGTGGATGGATGCGATGAGATTATCACTACTGACCAACTCGATGACGCACTCCCACGTGCAGACTATGTTCTTGCTGCAACGCCCGACACACCAGAGACTCGTGGCTTGCTCAACCGGCAACGCCTTAACCTGCTGAAAACCACCGCTGGCATCATTAACATTGGTCGTGAGGCAATCATGGACTACGAAGCTTTATGCGACAAACTGGATGAAGGCAGTCTCCGCGGTGCGATTCTCGATGTGTTTGATCCCGAGCCCATCGATAAAAGCTCACGCCTGTGGCATACAAAAAATCTGATTATCACACCGCATATATCTGCCGATGACGGCGATGCGTATATCCCGATGACGTTAACTTTGTTTTTTCAGAACATGCAGCTTTTTCTGGCTGGTAAACCGTTACTGAATCCAGTTAATCCGGATCTCGGCTACTAAGTGCCAATTATTTTTCGGGAAAATCAACATAGATGTAAAATCCATTTCGAGTACCAGGACAATTATTAATGGGTGACAACAGCGAACTACTTGAATTGGGAGATTTTGAACTCCAGTCTGGTGCCGTACTATCCAACGCGAAACTTGCCTATAAAACTTACGGGCAGCTAAATGCATCACATGACAACATGGTGCTGTTACCAACATTCTATACCGGCACACATAATCGAAATGAAGGCTTCTTTGGTGAAGGTCGTGCAATAGACCCGGCACGTCACTTTATAGTCTCGGTTAATCTTTTTGGTAACGGCTTATCTTCCGCACCCAGCAATACACCTGCACCACAGAATGCAGCCGCTTTTCCCGCCATCACTCTGTTTGACAATATTCGTGCGCAATATCAACTAATCAATAAACTAGGCGTTGAGCAGATTGCTCTGGTCGCGGGTTGGTCAATGGCTGGTTGCCAGGCGTATCAGTGGGCGGCTCAATACCCTGATGCAGTCAGGGCGATTCTACCGTTTTGTGCATCAGCAAAAACCGCAGAACATAATTGGGTGTTTCTTGAAGGGGTAAAAGCAGCCCTTCAAGCTGATGCCGCCTATAAAGAAGGCAATTACGAGTCACCACCAGTCAAAGGGCTAAAAGCATTCGGTCGCATTTATGCAGGCTGGGCGTTTTCACAAACTTTCTATCGCGAGAAAATGTACAAACTCAAAGGCTTTGACTCTGCAGAAGCTCTTCTGCAGGACTGGGAGCAAGACCATCTAGACTGGGATGCCAACGATTTGCTGTGCAAGCTATCAAGCTGGCAGCATGGAGACATTAGCCAACAACCCCCTTACCAGGGAGATTTCGCAAAGGCACTTGCCGCTATCAAGGCCAAAACTATAGTAATTGCCTGCGATAACGATTTGTATTTCAGACCAGAAGACAATGCTATTGAAGTTGCACACATAAAAAATGGTGAACTGCGTGTGTATCAATCCGCCTGGGGACACTGCGTTGCCTCACCTGGTAATGATCCTGAATTTGAAAAATACCTCGACTCCGCAATCGAGGAACTTCTCGATTAACGATAGCTTGCCTTATATAAGAGAAAGGTTAAGCTGCATCTGGCATTTAAACATCAACTGTTTCAGCAGTAGAAAAGTGGGGAAAACATGACCGAATATGTAGAGAGTTTCAGCGACGCACTGCCGACTAAAAAAAGAATTTCGGAAGTCCGCAAACAACTGGAAGAAGCAGGTGTTGAATACGTGCTGTCGAGCTGGATAGACCTGTTTGGCATTCCCAAAACCAAGCCCGTACCAATGAGTGATTTCGAAGCCCTGTGTATGGGTAAAGGCCCACAGTTTGCCGTACATTCCATCTCTTATGTGCCGGAGCTGTCGCCTGCCGATTCTGATCAGGTAATGGTCCCCGACCTTGACGCCGTATACATCTGCCCATGGGATCAATCAATGGCGATAATCTTTGCCGACCTGTTCTGGGAAGGAAAGCCGTATAACGTTTGCCCCCGTCAGGCACTTAAACGTGCGATTAAAGAGGCCAAAGCCGCAGGCTATGTGGGGTACGCTGGTATAGAACCGGAGTTCATCGCGATGCGCTTCAACGATGAAGGCAAACCGGTCAAAGCCATAGACGATGAGTCTGATACTGCTACCACATCGCGCAGACAGGCATTTGGATATGACGTTGAGCATTCGCTTGATTCAATGCCGTTTCTAAAAGATATGATCGACATTCTGGAAGAGCTGGGCTGGAACGTTCATGACGTGGTTGCAGAAGGTGCTTACTCACAGTTTGAACTAGATTTTCACTATACCCACTTACTCGAAATGGCAGACCGCCTGGTATTTTTGCGAATACTGTTAAAAGAGGTTGCGAAAAACCACGGCATGTTTATTACCTTCATGCCCAAGCCCACCATTGGTGACTGGCGTTCCGGGGCACATATCAATTTATCGATGCAAGCCGAGGATAAAGCAGGTGTCAATCTGTTCGGCTCCGACAAAGATGGCTGGAGCGATGAATCGCGCTATGCCGTGGGTGGCCTGATGCAACATGCCGAAGCCCTGACTGCAATCACCTGCCCTACCGTTAACTCGTACAATGGTCTGGTGCCACGCGTCGGAGGTTTTGAAGGCGGAACCGTTACCTGGGCACCAACCAATATTACCTATGGTCACAACAATCGATCAGCCCAGTTTCGCCTGCCTCAAAGCAGGTACTGTATTGAAAATCGCGCTGCCGACATGTGCATGAATGTATATCTTGCCCTGGGCATGTCACTCACCGCCGCGGTCGAAGGTATTGTAAATAAAATAGAGCCAGGTCCGCCAACGGACCGTGATCTTTATGAAATGAAAACAGAAGAATTCGACGAGCTTGGTATACGCCGTTTACCCAGAAATTTAATGGAAGCGACCGAAGCATTGGGAAAAGATGATTTAGCAGAACAGGTGATGGGTAGTACCATGCGCCACTCCTACATTGCCTACAAAGTCGATGAATGGGAAAGATACCATCAGGCAGTTACCGATTGGGAAGTTGAAGAGTACTTACGTTTATACTAACGAG
>CAYPDN010000279.1:0-5381 GCA_964409445.1 uncultured Granulosicoccaceae bacterium | reverse complement strand
TCACTTGATTCGCATTGCATTACTAACGGTGCGAGTGACAGAAAGATGGCAAAGAAATTGATCCCTAACTGAAATACGCAGTCAGACTTCGATTACGAAAAATGATCCAGACTAACCGAACAATCGCAATCCTCGGAATGCATCGCAGCGGTACGAGTGCTCTGACAGGGTCACTGGAACAAGCAGGTTTATACATTGGTGAAACCAATCACCACGCTGATGACAACATCCGTGGGAATCGAGAGTCAGCAGAAATAATGACGCTGCACAACGATCTGCTCGAGCGCCATAATGGCGCCTGGGACAAGCCCGTCAGAAACATGCAATGGGATCCGGTACATCGCGCTCTGCAAACCACCATCATCAGAGCATTTAAAGACATACCACTTTGGGGCTTCAAAGACCCGCGCACTTTGCTCACCACAGATATGTGGCTTAAAGCAATTCCAAAACTTGAGCTTGTCGGTATATACCGTCACCCATTTTTGGTTGCAGACTCACTCATGCGACGAAACCACAAAACAGCAGATGAAGCACTGGACCTGTGGTTTACCTATAATATGAATCTGCACTGGCTTGCCAGCAACAAACCGAGTTTCCCGATTATCGAGTTCAGTACCGACCCTGCAGACTTTAATAAGCAACTCAGAGATCTGATTATTGCTCTAAAGCTTGATAACAAATCAGTAGACTTCTTTGATGCAAATCTGCGCACGCAAAGAATTCCTGACCTGACACCAGACATCGTGAATACCCAAATTGCAAACAGGTGCATCAAGCTTTACGAATCATTAAAGGAGCTTGCAGAAAGCTCCATCAAACAATGTAACAAATCCGACGCCGCCGCATAGCCAGCATCTTTTGATGTAAAAATGACCTCGCACAAGCGGCCAACACTCACCAACCAATCCACTAAAGATTACAAAACCAGCTTACCATAAGAATTCCGGCTGGGGCCTAAGCCACCCTTTTCCGGATTGGCACTACACGCCATACAAACGCCGGTTACAAAACAGCGATTGATCACATCAGGGAACACAATCTTATTCTCTGTGTGCCGCCTGTCAAATCCATACGCATCGACGCGAAGAAACTTATGGCTGAAAAAAAACCAAACATTTTAATTGTGATGGCGGATCAGTTAGCGCCACACTTCACCGGTGCATACGGTCATCCTGTCGTTAAGACGCCACACCTTGATGCGCTGGCAAAACGTGGAATGCGATTTGATGCCGCCTATTGCAACTCACCATTGTGTGCACCATCCCGATTCGCATTTATGTCCGGTCAGCTGATCAGTCGTATTGCGGCCTATGATAACGCCTCTGAATTTTGCGCCACGGTACCCACTTTTGCACACTACTTAAAGGCACTCGGCTATCGCACTTGTCTGTCCGGCAAGATGCACTTTGTCGGGCCAGATCAGAAACATGGATTTGAAGACCGGATTACGACAGACATCTATCCATCAGACTTTGCGTGGACACCAGACTGGGAAGCACATGACGAGCGCATAGATAAGTGGTACCACAACATGCAGACCGTTAAAGAAAGCGGCATGGCGCAGGCGACCTTTCAAATTGACTATGATGATGAAGTCGGCTTTGCAGCACGAAGATGGTTGTTCGACTACGCGCGCAATAAAACTACCGACCAAAACGCTTCACCGTTTGCAATGGTGGCAAGCTTTATCCATCCGCATGATCCGTATGTCGCACGTCCTGAGTGGTGGAACTTATATACAGATGATCAAATCGACTTACCCGAATACCCGCTGACCGCAGAGCAGCAGGACCCGTTCTCCAAAAGGGTTATGGATGGTATCGAAGCGAGCACTGTTGAATTAACAGACGAAGAAGTAATACGTGCCAGACGCGCCTACTTTGCCAATGTTAGCTACTTTGACAGCAAGATCGGTCTGCTCACACAAACATTGGAAGAAACCGGAGAGCTGGACAACACCATTGTTATTGTCACAGCTGACCACGGCGACATGCTTGGTGAACGCGGCCTGTGGTACAAGATGAACTTCTTTGAGCACTCTGCACGTATTCCATTGGTAATGGCAGGCCCGGGAATCAAAACCGGATCAGTAACTAACCCCTGTTCACTGGTCGACATGTTACCCACCATGATCGATATCGGTGGTGGCGATGAAAGCATGTATGGTGAACCGGTGGACGGTCGCAGCTTGCTTGGCTTAGCCCAAGGTATGAACCAGGGTATGGATCAAAGTATGGACCAGAGGAATAACGATCCGTTCGATGAAGCAATCGGTGAATACTGCGCCGAGATGACGCCATGGCCGGTGTATATGATCAGACGCGGCTCGCTTAAATACATTCACTGCGATTTTGATCCGCCACAGCTTTATGAGTTATCCACTGATCCGATGGAAAAAAACAATCTCGCGGGTGATCCTGCCTACGCTGTGCAAGCCCAGTCATTTGCCGCGGAAGTCTCAAAGCGCTGGGACAGCGAAACACTGCGAGCAAACATCATCAAAACTCAAAAGTCACGCCATGCACTTCATGCAGCAATGGCTGCCGGCGCTGGCGAACACTGGGACTACAACCCACCGTCTGATGCCAGCCAGCAATACGTGCGCAATCATATGGATTGGACGGTAGCTGCCAAAAAATACCGCTTCCCGCCTGTCGATAGTTAAAACTTTTGGGTCTCAATTTACCGGGTTAGACAATTGCACCGGCAACTATTGCGTCTTCCAGGTGTCCGAATTGAACACAAATTGAACAGGCCTACACCAGTATTTGCCGGGATTATTGCTAAATCCGGTGACTGAGTGCAAAATATACTGTCATGACGTTGTATATTGGGGCTTCGATGTATCACTGTGACTACCACGGTACTGAAGATCTGTTTAAATCGGGATAAAAATATGTTCCACATAACTAGATTTGCGACACTAGGCTTCGGCTTGCTGTGCCTTAGTGCCTGCAACAGCAGCAGCCAACCGGATGTTCAGCTGCAGGACAATACGCTAACAACGTCCATGCCCGAAAAAATCAGAGAGGTTGCACGCCTGGGCACCGTACCTCTGGAAGTACGCATCAATGTCAACGGTTCACTGGTTCGTCAGATTCCGGTATCCAACAACGTTTCGGAAAACCTGGTGCTTGATGTCGACGTGCCTGCAGATCAGGCAAATAACATTACTATCGAGTGGATGGCTATAACCGGGGGCACACGTGTTTTATTGGCTGACAATACTATTAGAACCCAACCCAATCAGGAGGCGGCAACAGTATCGCTCTATAACGACACAGGGGAACGATTTGACTTCGACGATGACGGACTGTCCAATCTGCAGGAAGCACGTGAAAACCGGAACATACTCGGTGTCTACGATCTTGAAGTTCCGAATCAAACCTTTTTTCGCGGTGCGAACGTTAGCCTTATACCGGGTGGCGCAGATCCCGACTCATCAGGGGATGTAACAGAACCCGATATTAATACCACTTTCAGCTTAAGGCATGATGGCACCAATATGGAGCTCTATATCTGCGGGCAGGATGAAGTATTGCAGGGCGACGACATCATCACCAGTGAACGCAGGTACTGGCACGATGACACTGTCTTCCTTTATCTCGATGGCGCAGACAGTGATAGAAACAGCTTCGACACCATAGATGACTTCCAAATAGCTTTTGTACGTTCGACTCAGGAAATGATTGTTGCCAAAGGTGGAAGCAATCAATTCTGCCCTGACGGCAGCTGTATTTTCCACAACTTTACCGATCCCAGTGCCAATAGCCTTTGCCTGTACGAGCTTGCGGTATCAATGCCAATCGACGAGCTCAACATAACAGTCGGCGAACCAGTCGGATTCGATCTGGAAATTACCGATGACGACAATGGCGACGAACGGGACAGCACATCGGGCTTTATCGGCTTCGAAGATCGATCCGATCTTGACCCATCTACCTTTGGAAAAATTATACTGCGATAGTGGTCGGTAAGATTAGCTGCAACTCTAAAACATCCGACTTGAAATAAAGCGGGTGTTACTCATCTATTTGATTTCAACTATCTCAGAATTGTCAGCCGAGCTTTGAATCGCTTCTATAACCTGCAATGATTTCATCCCTTCAAATCCGGACACCAGCGGTGTTTCATCATCTTTTATCACGCGTCCAAAGTGGCGCAACTGGTTAAATAGCGGATCAGAGAACTCACGTGGTACTGACCTCGCTGCAATAGGATTCCACCAGCTCTTCATGCCGTGGTTTGACCAAACTGTCAGATCGGGGATAGATAGCGAACCTTCGCTGCCGCCAACAAGCAGACAACTTTGTGCGGTCTGTGGATAGGCCGGATTCTCGCCTGCAGTAAGCTCCCAGCTCCAGGGTGCGACGATTGCATCTGATACGGTGATGGTGGCAACCGCACCACTTTTAAATTTCAGCACGGCGGCAGCTACGTCTTCATTTTCAAAACCTCGCAGACTTTGAGTTGCTGTCGCCTGCACCTGCACTACATCTCCCATCAGGTAACGCATCAGGTCTATGTCGTGGACCAAATTGACAGAGATGGGACCCGCGCCTTTTTGCTTGCGCCACGCGGCAACTTCAAAGTAATCATCCGGCTTGTATAGCCAACAAATTCCCTGCGCGCTGCGGATCTGGCCAATCTCGCCTGCCTCGATTAACTCACTGGCTTTTTGAATTAACGGGTTATAACGACGGTGGTGCCCTACCAGTATCGGAAGTGATTTTTTTGCCGCAGCATCTACCAGAATTTTTGCATCGGCCGCGGTCACAGCAATCGGCTTTTCAATCAATACAGGACACATGGCATCGATGCATTGCAGCCCCTGCTCCAGATGCAGCGTCGTCGGAGTCGCAAGCAACACACCATCTGGCGGCTCTTTGGAAAACAACTCTTGCAGCGACGCATAAAACGGTACCTGACTGGCTGCCGCGATTTTGCTCGCGGCATCGCTGGTATCAACGATCGCACAAAGCTCAACGTTGTCGACCTGTTTCATCGCATCGATATGTCTGACGCCAACCAGACCAGCACCAACCACCGCAATTCGAGCCGGAGCTGTCATCGTGAGCACTCGCTATTTACACAACAGTTCATAGGTACGGATAACCCAAAAGCATGATCGTAAAGTAACCGACTAATCTGATCAGTGGAAGCAATATCCACTGACACAAACGTTCACCACCCCGAGTCAAACGCCTCACAACTCGAAATGTCGACTAAACTCATTGTTAAATTTTCTATCTGCACATCGTCTTCAGCGGACATTTGTTGCAAGATGCTGCGCCCATAGCCCTCAATGGGCCTTTTAACTGCCAATACGAGTTTTACATGAGCATCGAACAGATCATTGTTATCGCCATTATTCAGGG
>CAYPDN010000278.1:0-5390 GCA_964409445.1 uncultured Granulosicoccaceae bacterium | reverse complement strand
ACAAGACCTTCAACACCTTCTTCAATCTCTACAAAGCAACCGTAGTCTGCAATGTTAGTGACCTTACCGAAGATACGGGTGTTTTCAGGGTAACGTCGTACCAGATCCGCCCATGGATCATCACCCAGTTGCTTAAGACCAAGGGATACACGATTGCGCTCGCGATCAAACTTTAAGACCTTAACCTTCATTTCCTGACCGACTTCAACAACCTCACTTGGATGCTTAACACGCTTCCAGGCCATATCGGTGATGTGCAGCAGTCCGTCTATGCCGCCAAGGTCGAGGAACGCACCGTAGTCGGTAAGGTTCTTGACGATGCCCGTAACTTCCTGACCTTCCTGCAGGCTTTCGAGCAACTGCTCACGCTCTGCACTGTATTCAGATTCAACCACTGCACGACGCGATACAACAACGTTGTTTCTGCGGCGATCAAGTTTGATTACTTTGAATTCAAGCTCTTTGCCTTCGAGGTAGCTGGTGTCGCGTACCGGCCGTACGTCAACCAGTGAACCAGGCAGAAAAGCGCGGATATCATTAATTTCAACAGTGAAGCCACCTTTGACTTTGCCAGTAATGGCACCAGTGACAATTTCTTCTGTTTCCTGTGCTTTCTCAAGCACTGCCCATGAACGGGCGCGTTTGGCTTTTTCTCGCGAAAGGCGGGTTTCGCCAAATCCGTCTTCAACGGAATCGAGAGCTACCTCTACGACTTCCCCAACGCTGACCGACACGCTGCCGGTTTCATCAAGGAATTGCTCAACCGGAATAACACCTTCCGATTTAAGGCCAGCGTGGACCATGACAAAGTCACCGCTTATTTCTACAACAGTACCGGTCAGGATTGCACCGGGTTTCATTTGAGTTTGGGAGATACTCTCCTCAAACATATCAGCAAAAGATTCAGACATTAAGTTAGATGTTCCAGGGATTGATTTACAATGCGCAGGGCACTCCGGCCGTCGCAAGGCGATTAAAAGTCACTGCGTCCGTTGCAGCGGTTCAGGTAATTAGGTTCGAGCAGTAATTCGTACAATTATAATCTATTTTCAGCAAAATCAAGCACTTTTGTGACCACTTCTTCGATAGTCAGCTGAGTAGAGTCGATGCTGATAGAGTCTTCAGCCGGCACCAGTGGCGCGATTTCGCGGTTATGGTCACGGTCGTCTCGCGCAATAATGTCCGCGAGTAAACCCGCAATGTTAGCTTCTATCCCTTTGTTAATCAACTGTTTATGTCGTCTTTCCGCGCGGATCCGGGCGCTGGCGGTCAGATAGATCTTAAGCACAGCATCGGGAAAGATAACCGTCCCCATATCGCGACCATCCGCCACCAGCCCCGGCATTCTTCGGAAACGTTTCTGTCTGTCGAGCAGCGCGGTACGCAGTGCCGGAAGTGCAGCAATTCTCGAAGCGCGATCACCCACTTCTTCACGTCGCAAATCAAGGGTGACATCCTGACCACCCAGCTCCACATGGCTGTCACCCGAATTACTGCGTTTAAATTCAATTGGCGCTGTGCGCCCCAATTCAACCAGAGCACGAGTATCGTCCTCCGGAACTTTCTTGTTTAACGATGCCAGTGCTACAACCCGGTAAAGCGCCCCACTGTCGAGAAAATGGAAGCCTAGCTTCTCAGCAACCGCACTGGCGATAGTTCCTTTGCCGGAACCACTCGGACCATCGATGGTAATTACCGGTATAAGTTTCGCGCTATTCGAATTGCCATTAGCAGGATTCCGATGTGCCATTTCAGGGCTTCCTTTGCGGCCTTTCGCCACAGGTGCTTCACTGGTGTTTTTGTCTGCCACGGTAGAAATAGTATTGCTCATCCGGCTAGTTCTCAGTTAGCGCTGCCTGTGTTCATTCCGAGTTTTGACATTAAATCAAAGAAGCCCGGAAAAGATGTATCAATGTGTTGGGTATCCTTCACAACAATGGGCGCTGACGAACGGAGTGCGGCGACACAAAAGGACATGGCGATGCGATGATCAAAGTGCGTTTCGACCTCTCCGCCACAAATATTCGACTGTTTGACGATCATACCGTCATCCGTGGCTGTCGCATCTACCCCTATGTTTTGCAGTCCCTCTGCCATTGCTGCAATTCGATCACTCTCTTTCACCCGCAGTTCGGATGCCCCTGTGATCCGTGTTGTGCCATTGGCAACGGCTGCCGCCACAAACACCACAGGCAATTCGTCAATAGCCAATGGCACCAGATGCTCCGGGACATCAATGCCCTGAAGTTCCGCGCTTTTAATACGAATATCTGCAACCGGCTCATCACCAGCCATTCTTTCGTTAAGCAGCGTAATGTCTGCACCCATTAGTTTGAGGATATCAATAACGCCGGTACGAGTCGGGTTCACGCCAACTCCGGTAATAGTAACGTCTGAACCTTTGGCAATACTGGCGGCGACCATCAAAAACGCTGCCGATGAAATATCCGCAGGTATTTCAAGATCACAGGCTGTTAACTTACCACCACCTTCCAGTGAAACATGGTTATCCTGAGTCTTAACCTGGTAGCCGAAAGAACGCAGCATTCGCTCAGTGTGATCACGTGTTGGTGCAGGCTCCGCAACACTGGTGACGCCTTCACTATATAAGCCTGCAAGCAACACACAGGATTTCACCTGTGCACTGGCGACTGGCAGATCATAGTGAATTGCATTGATGTTACTTACCGGGCTAACTACAAGCGGCGGTTTGCCATGATCATCCCCCTGCACGTCAGCACCCATCAGCTTTAACGGATCGATAATGCGACCCATCGGCCTGCGGGACAAAGACTCATCACCGGTGATTCGGGTTTGAAAAGACTGGGCGGCAAGAATACCGGCTATTAAACGCATACCGGTACCGGCGTTACCCATATAAATATCGTTAGCAGGAGCTTTTAAACCATTCAGGCCAACACCATTAATACGCAGCGATGTATCACCGGTTCTCTCTATAGTGACACCCATCTCTTCAAACGCTTTGGCAGTATTTAAACTATCTTCGCCAGTTAGAAAACCGCTAATGTTTGATTCACCTTCAGCGAGTGATGCAAAAATAACCGAACGATGCGAGCAAGACTTATCACCGGGCACAGTGACAACTCCTTTAATACTTCCGCCCGCTTCGATTAAGGTATGTGTACTTTTCATAAATATTTAAGCTTAAGGGTTGTTAAGCTGCGAGTTTCTAAACCGCCTCGGCTTATTTCTTTGGCTATTTCTTTGGTTTACTTGAAAGGTCCGCAGAATTCAGCACTTTTGTATCACGAGTATTTTTCGCAGTAGTGAACAGTTGTTCAAGTGTCTCACCGTCTTTTGATTCAATCGCATCAAAAAGGGTGTCGAACCGGTCTTTAAACGTAACGAGTGATGTAAGCAATGCATCTCTATTGTGTAAACAGACATCTCGCCACATCACAGGATCACTCGATGCGATTCTTGTGTAGTCTGCAAAGCCACTACCCGCATGCTGCAGCAACGGTGTTTCTTTATCCATTCGATACAGGGTCTCTACCAGACTGAATGCTATCATGTGTGGCAAGTGGCTGGTGGCAGCGAACACCGCATCGTGGTGCTGAGGTTCCATTTTCTCTACGACGGCACCTGTAGATTTCCAAAGTGCTGCAACATACTCAGCTGCGGTCTGCGACGTTTCTGCTACCGGTGTCAAAATTAAACGCTTGCCCTGATAAAGAGAGGCAAAGCCCGCTTCCACGCCACTGTGTTCAGTACCGGCAATCGGATGAGCAGGCACAAAATTCTCAAAATGTTGCAACCGCCGACGAGCAGAGTCAATTACGCTTTGCTTGACACTGCCGGCATCGGTGACAATCGTATTCGAGCCAAGCACCGGTGCCATTTGTTCAAGCACGGTATCGATCGCCCCGACCGGTGTCGCCAGCAGCACCAAATCACTTTCTTTAACCGCATCCGCAACCGACATCTGGTAGCTGTCAACGATGCCGAGCTCGACCGCGCGGCGCAAACTCTGCTCATTTCGACCCACGCCGGTAAAATGCGCATCGTAGCCCGCCTCACGCAACGCAAGGGCGAACGAGCCTCCAATCAGGCCTACGCCGACGATGGTTATGTTTTGAGTCATTGCGATTGAGTGTTGGGTGAAGCATCGACCGGCTTTGCTGGCCGAGCTGTGCCGAAAGTCCTAGTGTACTGCAACAGACAGGCTTTGCCGACCTGAACTTCTGCGCAAAGTGTGAATCACGACCCACCCGCTGGCGCGCTACCTGCTGCCTCTACACGATGCTGAACTCCCGATTTATCTGGTCAGTTTAATCACACGAATACCTAAAAAGCGCTCACGGAATTTTTAGCATGTCATTGCTTTCAAAAAACTCACCGATCAATACAACGTCGACTCAGCTGTCACGCGGCAAATGGGTCGCGCTGGTGCTGCCACTCGCTGTTGCAGCTGGTTGCGCGGGACACAACCGCGACATCATTGACTACACGGTATCTGAAGAAGAATATCTCGCATTGACAACACCTGCTGCACCTCAGGAAATGGTGGCAACAGTTGAAAAGAAGGCCGCAGACTCCGTTCTCGTTGCTGAAGCAGCAGCAAAAGCCGCACAGATTCCTGCTGTAGCAGAGCCTGTCGTCGCTGCCGCAAAGCCGGCACCTGTTGCTGCTCCAATGCCCGCGCCTGTTGCCGCTCCAATGGCAGACAAGCAACCGCCTCTGGCATCGCTGACCATGAAAGACAAAGAACCAGAAGCGGAACCGGAACTTGCCGCAGCTTTTGATCTCAACAAACAAGGGTTTACCCCGGGCGTGTATGCAAGTGCCGGCCTCGGCGTTAGTCGAATAAACCCGGATACAAGCGCCGCCCCGTCGTTTGATATTGCAGACAACGTTGCCGCTGCAGGTCAGGTCACAGTTGGAGTAGATGTTTTAAAAAACTTGTCCGTAGAATTGCACTCAGCCGACTTCGGCAGCACCGCGTTGTCACCTGAAGGTCGGGTGAACTTTCACGTTAACGGAGTTAGCGCATTGTTGTACGCAGGCAAGGCTGCCGGCAGATATCGCCGAAATGGCTGGAATGGTTACGCACGAATCGGCTACAACGATATTGAAAATACACCGGTCGGCAACGTCCCGTTTATTGAGCAAAGCTCCGCACGCGGCTCTTTTGGTCTGGGTGTTGAGTACAATACCCGCCGCGGTCTCGGTTTCCGTGCTGATGCAATCGCCTATGATGGCGACGTACAATACGGCCAGCTTGGTCTGCTTTACCGGGTAGGTAAAAAGCCAAAGCGTCCTAAACTTGCCCTGGCGCCAGAATTACCAGCAGCACCAGTAGCAGAGCTACCAGCTGCACCTGTAGCACAGGCAGCAAAGCCGCAACCCGCAGCACCTGTGATGACTGC
>CAYPDN010000277.1:0-5434 GCA_964409445.1 uncultured Granulosicoccaceae bacterium | reverse complement strand
ATGATGCTGGTTTCTTTACTTTTGCTGTCGCGTATCAGATTAAAAGTAGAGACTAGAATCTCTTTTTGTCTTTGCGAAATCTCCTGTTCCTGTTGCTGCGAACCACCGCCGCCGCCTCCACCGCCGGATTGTTGTGATTGAGTGAATCTGCGTTCAAACGGTCGTACGTCGATAAACAACATGTCAGTAGATACTGATTGTTCGCGATCTTTCGCTTCTGCGTAATAACTGATCAGGTCTCCAGGCAGAAGCGGGCCACCTGTTTCGCTGTAAAATTCTTCCAGCATAAACAAATGTTCAAACTGGTTGGTTTCATCAAGCGTTATTTTTTCCCACGGGCCGCCGTTCACCGAGTAATTTAATTCGACAGATTCAACGGCAAAGTCGTCCTGTGCTTCAACGGCGACAGCGACTTCTTCAATGGGTGTGGCACTCCAGTCACCGCCCGGACGATTGAAAGCAATTGTCGGTTTCGCGTCTTCAGTAATTGTTATTCGATGCTTTGGAGACAGCGGTATCCCTGAACCTTCCTGCAGTTCCAGCAAGCTGTATTCTCCATCCTTGTCAATGGTGATACTGCCTTTGTAAGTGGTGTCGGAGATTGCCTCAGCTGCAACTTCGACTTCATCATGCAGAACTGCAGCTTTTTGCAATGGCTTGTCGGTTTCAAAAGTGATGTCGATCCGGGTACCGGCTACCGCTGTAATAGTGGTGGCATCTGCGAGCTGAGTCGGTTCAAGACCGGTCCACTCGGGGTAGGTATATTCGTGTGCTATTGAGGTGATCTTTGCAGGTATCACAACTTCGACACTTGATTTTTCACTCTCGGTAAATGAGGCACTCACGTAGTAGTCAACAGGATCACTTACTCCATACAGTGTGAAAGAAAAAGAACCGTCTGCCTGTGGGGTCATTGCGACGGATTCCCAGTCGGCAGATTGTTCACCGCCTTTCTTCACATGCAGCTCGGCGGTAGCTGAGTCGAAGCCATCAAGTGTGGCGGTGACAGACAAGCTGTCACCAATGCGAATTTTAGTGTCACCCGGAGCTACAGCGATGGATCTCTCGGGCAGGATATCGCTCACAAACCATCCCATCCAAAGCTGTTTCATACTGGCGCGCAAGTCCAGTGGCAGGGCTGTGAACAACCAGCCGGCCAGTGCAAGCATGCCAACACTTGCGAACACCGGACCGATGACTTCAGACGCTGGTAGAATTTTTTTAAGTGGCGCTTTTGAAGCGGTTCTTGAAGCGTCTTTAGCCAGCAGGCCAACAAAAGGTGAGTTGACGTTGCGACGCTTCATGTCGAGGTAGGTGTCTACGCGACCGTCAAAACCCGGTACCGCACTTTCGAGTTCGTCGGCACCTGCTGATCTTTTAAAACGCTGGTAGGGTTTCCATAAAATCGCGACAAACAAAACAATTGGCAGGACTACCAATAGAATGCGTGCCGGGTAGTACAACCAGTTTGAGTCAGCAAGCGAGTTTTTTAGTACCGCTGTGAACAGTGAAATAACGAGTACTGAAAATATAACAGCGGCGATGGCTGTTACAATTATGCGCAGCTTATATCTTTTGCGGAACCGCGACAGATAGCTGTCGAACTCTGCCTGAGAGCTGCGCCTGCGCCTGGTTTTGTTTCTGTTCATACGCCTAAGCTCCTCGTCGGATCCACAAGTGCCGGTGACTGTAAAATGATTCTAATAGAGCAAGCAGCAAAAGTAACGGCAGAAGCCACATCCAGAAGCTTCTCTGGGTTGTATTTGAAGACTTTTCTGTGCTTATGTCTGTTGAAGTATTGGCCGCGATCTGTTGCCACTTTGCGAGTGTTTCGTCATCAATACGCGTAATGTTTGATTCTTTGGAATCGCTGTTGACGGCGACAGCCTGTGTACCGGCTGAGCTGCGCAGTTGATAAATTCCCTGTGTGTCGAGATTAATCGAAGCGCGTTTGGAGATGTCAGAGAGCTCGCGTATCGGGTTACCGTCCGGGTCTATCAATTGGGTGCCGGCGGCGACATTCATGGATTCACCTGTTGATCGATACAATGCGGTCGTTGTATCACCACCTAAAAAGCCAACGGATTGCATTATAAACGCGACGAATACAGATTCTGTGGGCAGGTCGGTCCATTGCGTATCCAGTGCGGTACCGAGCAGGAGTATTTTACCGGAGCCCATGCGTTTTTCGACTAATAGCGGTGAGCCGTCAGACAATTCAATAATCGTCCGATCGGTGATGCCGGTCTGCAACTCCTGATAGTTTAATACTGAAACCGCACGCCAGTTCTCTGCAATACCTGATGTGACCTGATGTGATTTATC
Organism: uncultured Granulosicoccaceae bacterium; assembly: GCA_964409445.1. Lineage (GTDB taxonomy): Bacteria > Pseudomonadota > Gammaproteobacteria > Granulosicoccales > Granulosicoccaceae. The sequence goes on along the minus strand of CAYPDN010000277.1, from coordinate 3,109 downwards.
GATCGCACCTATCGACAGGTTCTGATCCTGATTTGAAGTCGGGTTGGATAGTTGGCCGGCTTGTCTGAGACCCAGCAGGGAAACTAATTCGGTGCTGTGTGGTTTGCTGCCAACAGCAATTAACACGTTGCCTCCGCTATTTACGTAATCGCGCAACTGGCTGGCGGAACGGTTAGACAGGGATGTGGCGTCGGGTACTATGATAAGGTTTCCGGCATCTGCAACGGAGAAGCGAGTAGCATCGGTAAGCTTTGCGATAAAGCGCGCGTTTGATTCAATCGCTGCCGCAATATAAGTGTTTGCAACGGATGGCTGCGTATCGTTGGTCAGCAGGGTTATCTCGGTGCGTTCCTTTACCGGTAGTGGAATACGCCAGTTGTCGTCTTCTTTGAGCGCATCGGAAGGGCTTATGCGAAGATTCAACTGCGTGTCTGCGTTGCTTATATCAAGATCGGTAAATCTGTGGACAATACTTTGATTTGCGGACGCCTGCAGTTGATAGCTTGCTAAGGTGTTGCCATTCGACTCAACTGACAGTGTTCTGCTGAAAGTATCTCCGCCATTGCTAACGCTGTAATTATTAACGATAGCGGTAACACTGACTGTGTTGCCATTGGTGTGATCGAGCTTGCCTGTGACTGAAGTATTGCGGTCTTCATCTGCAGCGCTGGAATAGACATTAATTTTTTGAATTTTATCAACTGCAAGGGAGGTAAAGCGTTCAGGCATAGCGCTCGCCTGAATGTCAGTAATAATGTGCAGCTGGTTATTTATTTCACTCTCTGAAACTGCTGCTGTTACCGCGCTGGCAATACGACCGTAATCGAGTCTGGTATTGCCGGCAGCAAGACTTGCGAGCTGTGCGCGTGCTGCATCTATCGAGTTACTTTCAACCTGTGCCTGCACAAAGCGATCTGATGCCGAGATTATAATTGCCTCGTCATTGCCGGACGCGCTGTCGAGAACATCATTGGCAAGATCGATAGTACGTTGCCAGCGTCCGTCAAGGCTCTGTGACAGAGATGTATCAACCACCAGTATGTGTCGAACATCACTGCTGCCAAGAGTTCTTAACCGTTCAATCACAGGTTCTGCGAACAGCAGCGAAAGCAGCGCGAGAAACAAAATCCGTAAGCCGAGAAGGAGCCAGTAACGGGTACGTCTCTTTTTGCTGGACGTACTTTGCGTTGGATCGAGAAAGCGGGTGGAGCCGAAGTCACGTCTGGGTGGATTGCTCGCACTCAATCGATGCAGCCACCATGGCAGTAATGCCGCCAGCAGGCCGAGTAGAAATAGTGGTGCCAGCAAACTCAAAGCGACAGTCCGCCTGTTGTAATGTTAGTGCGATTTATTAAGAGGCTAATGGTACACATAGTTATATCAGCGCCTTTGTTGTCGAAGCATGAGGTATTTGTGCAGAATTTCTGTCAACGGTTCACTCGTTTCACAACTGGTGTAGTTAAAGCCGTGTCGAAGCGATTCGCTTTGTAGTGCTTCAATATGCGCTCTAATGCGTTGTGGATATTCGTTTTGCAGAAACTCTGCCGAGACAGATACTTCGTCACCGGTTTCAACATCTCTGAGCGAGCTCGCTGATCTAAGCGCTTTGACGTGAACTGCCGGGTTGCGTTCACTCGGGTCGAGCAGGTGAAACAACGCGACTTCATGACCGTGCTGCACCAGTGGTTGCAGCTGGCTGGATAACTCCTGTGGATCACAATAAAAATCAGACACCATTACAACAATACCGCGTTTGCGGAAAGTTGCTGCCAGTTGTTGTAGCTGGCTCTTAAACTCGGTTGCGCGGTTGGCTTGTGTTTTCTCAAGCAGCGCCAGCGATCTGAATAGTGTGTCCGGGTGAGATGAAGGCGGGATCCGGTCGCGGATGCTTTCATCAAACAGAGTCAGGCCCAGAGCATCGTGTTGCTTGCGCGCCAGATAGGCGAGGGATGAGCAAATAAATTTACCGTAGAGAATTTTACTGATGTCATGCGTTGCGTAATCCATTGATCCGCTGACATCCAGTACGAGGTTGATGGTGGTATTGGTTTCACCGATAAATCTTTTTATATAAGTGCGGTCTGTTCTGGCATAAACGTTCCAGTCTACAAAGCGCGGGTCATCGCCATCGTTGTAAGCGCGGTACTCTGAAAACTCCTGACTGAAACCGAAAAACGGCGAGCGATGCATGCCGGTGAAATAACCTTCAACAACTGACTTTGCCACCAGTTCCAGAGATGACAAGCGCGCCAGCACATCCGGCCGAAGCAGGTTTTCAGCGCGTGACTTACTTTGTCTGGTGGCATCTGCATTCATACAGATTTGTTCCTGTTTGATCGCATCGGTTTGATTAGCATCGGCTAAATCAGCACCGATTACGACAGAGAGTTAACTGCATCGCCCAGAATGTCTTCCATGCTCACGCCATCTGATTCTGCAAAGTAGTTAAGTAGTACACGATGACGCAGTACGGGTGCAGCCAGTGCGTTTATATCTTCGTGCGTTACATGGTAACGGCCATGCATTAGTGCGCGTGCTTTAGCCGACAAAGTGATGAACAAAGTAGCTCTGACACTGGCGCCAAATTTTACGTAGCGCTTTACAAGCTCTGACGCACGACTGTCAACCGGTCGTGTGGCGCGTACCAGATTTACTGCGTGTCGGGCCACAGATTCAGAAACAGGTACCTGTCTGACGAGTTCCTGAAAACGCATTATCTGTTGCGCGTCAGTGCAGGCGCGTGGTTGTGGGGCTCTTTGTTCACCAGTGAAGCGCGCGACTACTTCCAGTTCGTCATCCGCATCGAGGTAGTCCAGCAGGATATTAAACAAAAAACGGTCGAGCTGTGCTTCCGGAAGCGGGTAGGTGCCTTCAAGCTCGAGCGGATTTTGCGTTGCCAGTACAAAAAACGGCTGCGGTAACTGATGCATTGTGCCGCGCACTGTGGCGGAGTTTTCCTGCATCGCCTCAAGCAGGGCTGCCTGTGTCTTGGGTGGTGTACGGTTAATTTCATCCGCCAGCAGAACGTTGGTGAAAATTGGTCCGGGTACGAACGACCAGTTTTTCTGACCACTGCCATCTTCACTGATGATGTCTGTACCGGTGATAT
>CAYPDN010000276.1:0-5454 GCA_964409445.1 uncultured Granulosicoccaceae bacterium | reverse complement strand
GTGATTTCAAGAATGCCACTTATTGAAACTTGCAACCACAATATAATGTCGAACAGTGGTCACCTGCTAAACTAATTCAGTTCAACACTAATCCGATTTCAGTATCGAGGGAAATTAAGGTGGATATATGCAAAGACTAATCAATGCCGTCTTTTGTACTGCGCTGTTTGGCCTTTCTTTTTTGGTACCGCAGGCAGCGGTAGCTGAGCAAATCACCAAAACCTGGGCAATGGCCGAATTCGGTGAGCCGTTGTACAAAGATGGTATTGAGCACTGGCCGTATGTAAATCCTGATGCCCCCAAAGGCGGCAGCGTGGTGCTGGGTGCTTTCGGCAGTTTTGACAGTCTGAATACGTACATTCTGAAAGGCACTTATCCCAGAAGTATCGGTCTTACTGGTGACAGTTTAATGACGAACTCTGCAGATGAGCTTAGCTCCGCCTACGGGCTCATTGCTGAAACCGTAGAATTTCCCGCCGACAAAAGCTGGGCTGTTTTCAATCTGAGGCCGGAGGCGAAGTTCAGCGACGGTACACCTATCACCGCAAAAGATTTTGAATTTGCACTGCAGACGATACGTGATCACGGCAGACCTTTCCTGCAGTCTTTCTATGAAGAGATTGAAGGCATAGAGGTGCTGGGTGACCACAAACTCAAATTTAACTTTACCACCACTGATTCCATGAAGCCGTTGATGACAGCCGCCGGTATGGGTCCGTTGCCTTCAGCCTACTGGTCAGAAAGGGACATTAGTAAAACCTACCTGGACCCGGCACCGGGCAGCGGTGCTTATGTGATCTCCGACGTGGATGCCGGCAGATCGATAACCTACAAGAGAGATGAGAACTACTGGGGAAAAGATCTGGCAGTAAGCCGAGGATTAAACAATTACGACGAAATCAGGTATGACTACTACCGGGATTTTGAAGTCATGGTTGAAGCTTTTAAGTCAGGCGAGATTGACTACCGTGCTGAAAACAGCTCAAAGCGATGGGCCACGGCATACAAGATAGACGACGTTGAAAATGGCAATATTATACTGGCAACACCACCGGACAATCAGCCGCAAGGTGTTCAGGCATTTATGCTGAACAGTCGCCGTGCACCGTTTGATGATCAGCGCGTTCGCAAAGCGTTTAACTTTTTATATGATTTTGAAGCCACGCGTCGGACGATTCTCTACGATCAATACGAGCGTATTAACAGCTACTTTCCTAACTCAGATTATGGTGCGAGTGGTGCTCCTTCTGAAGAAGAGCTTACTGTGCTTGAGCCTTTCCGTGACCAGCTCCCAGCAGAGTTGTTTACCGAGGCTTTTGTATCGCCAGTAACTGACGGATCCGGAAGAAATCGCAAGCAGGTCAGAGAGGCAATAAAGCTCTTTAAAGAAGCAGGCTGGAATCTTTCAGAAGGTAAATTGATGAAAGATGGTGAACAAATGAAGGTTGAGATTCTGCTGAACTCCGCAGGCTCTGAGCGAGTGCATGCGCTATTCGTTCAGGGTATGAAAAAAGTGGGAATCGATGCCGGATTCCGTGTAGTTGATACGTCGCAGTACGAAGTAAGAACCGATGATTTTGACTTTGATATCGTTTCAGTGCGACTTAATTTCTTTCCCCCACCGGGTGCCGAGCTTCGTTCATACTACGGATCAGAAGCAGCTGATGAGCGTGGTACCGCGAACTATACAGGTATTAAAAACGAAGTTGCCGATGCACTGATAGAGCAGGTGATTGCTGCTCCAACGCTTGCAGAATTGCAGGTGACTACCCGCGCGCTGGATCGTGTTTTGTTGTGGAGCGATCACATCGTACCGCAGTTCTATAACGCGATTTTCCGATTGGCTTACTGGAACCGGTTCGGTCAACCTGAAACTAAACCTAAGTACGGTACTGGTTTTTTAAACGCCTGGTGGATTGACGATTCGCTCGATAGCAAGCTTGATCTTGACCGATAGCAAGCTACTACTGCGGCTTCTGAATATCGGGTAAGCACTAAGCATGTTCGCTTATATAATTAAACGACTACTGCTCATGATCCCCACGTTGTTGGGGATCATGGTAATTAATTTTGCAATTATTCAGTTTGCGCCGGGCGGACCGGTTGAGCAATTGATAGCAGAGATGCGTGGTACCGCAGTAGATGCAACAGCGGCATTTTCCGGTCAGCAGGGTGACATTCAAGGTAATAGTAACGAGCCTGCTATTCGCGGTAACGACAGCAACAGCCGGTATCGCGGGGCGCAGGGTCTTGATCCTGCCATTATTGAAGAAATAGAAAAGCAGTTTGGTTTTGACAAGCCTGTGCATGTGCGATTTCTTACCATGGTCAAAAACTATGCGCGCTTTGATTTTGGTGACAGCTTTTTCCGTGATCAAAGTGTATTTGAACTGGTGATGGATAAATTGCCGGTGTCCATCAGTCTTGGGCTTTGGACCACCTTACTGGTTTATTTAATCTCGATACCGCTCGGTATAAAAAAAGCCGTCTCAGATGGTTCGCGCTTTGATGTCTGGAGTAGCGGTGTGATTGTTTTCGGCTATGCCATACCGGGTTTTCTGTTTGCCATACTCTTGATTATTCTCTTTGCCGGAGGCAGGTATTTTGACTGGTTTCCACTTCGGGGCCTGACTTCAGCCGGTTGGGAACAGATGACCGGGATTGAAAAAATAATCGATTACTTCTGGCATATTGCATTACCGGTTATTTCGATGGTGATCGGTGGTTTTGCTACCTTGACTATGCTCACTAAAAATTCGTTTCTTGATCAGATCAACATGCAGTATGTGCAGACTGCAAGGGCCAAAGGTCTCGGTGAGCGGCAGGTGTTATACGGACACGTATTCAGAAATGCGATGTTGATTATTATTGCTGGATTTCCCGCAGCACTTATCGGTATTTTATTTACTGGTTCTATCATCATTGAAGTAATCTTCTCGCTCGACGGCTTGGGCTTACTTGGTTGGGAGGCGACAATCAATCGCGATTACCCGGTAATGTTCGCAACACTTTATTTTTTTACCCTGATCGGACTGATACTGCAGTTGATTGGTGACGTCATGTATCACGTCATTGATCCACGAATTGATTTCGAGAGGCGTGACTTTTGATGTTACGCATGCTTACAGGGAGCGGGTATTGAAAATGGCGTTAAGTCAGCTCAATCAGCGCCGTCTGGAGACATTTAAACGCAATCGTCGCGGCTATTGGTCTTTCTGGATTTTCATAGTTTTGTTTGTATTGTCTTTGGGGGCCGAGCTCATCGCTAACGATAAGCCGATCCTTGTGCAGTATGACGGTAAAATGCACTTCCCTGTTTTTAAAGTCTATCCAGAGACTGTATTCGGTGGTGACTTTGAAGCTGAGGCTGACTACACCGACGAGTTTGTGCAGGAGCTGATCAATGAAAAAGGCAGTATGATCTGGCCGCCAGTGCGATTTTCGTATGAAACTGTTGATTTTGATCCCGGTGGCTCTGCACCAACTCCGCCAGACCGGCGGCATCTGTTAGGTACGGACGATCAGAGCCGGGATGTTTTAGCGCGTGTGATTTACGGCTTTAGAATTTCGGTGCTGTTTGGTCTTCTGTTAACCGTTTTCGCATCGGTTATTGGTATAGCTGCCGGTGCGGTTCAGGGTTATTTCGGTGGCTGGTTAGATTTAATATTTCAAAGAGTTATAGAAATATGGCAGGGCTTACCGGCGATTTTTCTGTTGATTATTATGGCAAGCGTTATCAAACCGAGTTTTTTTTCATTGCTTGTGTTAATGACGCTATTTAGCTGGACAGCACTGGTAGGTGTAGTTCGAGCCGAGTTTTTGCGAGCGCGGAATTTTGAGTACATTCGGGCAGCGAGAGCACTGGGAGTGAGTAATACAGCGATTATAGTGAGACACACATTGCCAAATGCTATGGTCGCAACGGTTACCTTTCTGCCGTTTATCCTTAGCGGTTCAGTAGTTACCCTCACCAGTCTTGATTTTTTGGGTATTGGACTGCCACCTGGATCACCGTCTCTGGGTGAGCTGTTAAAGCAGGGGCGTGATAACTTTCATGCTCCCTGGTTAGGACTGACAGGCTTCTTTTCTATCGCGATTATGTTAAGCCTTCTGGTATTTGCCGGAGAGGCACTCCGTGATGCGCTTGATCCGCGTAAGACTTTTAGTCAGCCGTCAATTGCATGAACGATCACTCAACAAACAGTCGCCCGCTACTTGATATTCAGAATTTAAGCGTGTCCTTCGGGCAGGGTGCCTCAGAGGTGCAGGCTGTAAGAAACGTGTCGCTGACGATTGACAGAGGAGAGACTCTCGCATTAGTTGGTGAGAGCGGGTCGGGTAAATCTGTTACCGCGCTATCAGCTATTCAGTTACTCCCTTATCCGCTAGCTCATCACCCTACAGGTAGTGTTTTGTATCGTGGTGATGAACTGGTGGGTGCCGGGCCATCATTGTTACGTGCGGTGCGAGGTAACGAGATCAGTATGATCTTTCAAGAGCCAATGACGTCACTGAATCCGCTGCATACGATTGATAAGCAAATTGCCGAGTCTTTAAAGCTTCATCGCGGACTCATTGGTACCGCGGCTAATGATCGTATTCTTGAACTACTCGATCTGGTCGGTATACGCGATGCTCGCCAGCGCATGACTTCGTACCCGCATGAATTGTCTGGTGGTCAGCGGCAACGGGTAATGATTGCGATGGCACTCGCTAACGAGCCGGATCTGTTGATCGCCGATGAACCGACGACTGCGCTGGATGTCACGATACAAGCGCAAATATTAGAGTTGCTAAAAGATCTGCAGTCGCGACTTGATATGGCCTTACTGCTGATCACCCACGACCTGGGTGTGGTCAGAAAGATGGCTGATAGAATTTGCGTGATGACCAACGGCGAGATTGTCGAACGTGGTTCATCGCAACAGATTTTTGAAACACCCCAGCATCCCTATACAAAACATTTACTCGCAGCTGAACCTGGCCCCAAGGGTGTTCGTGCAGATACGCGGACGCAGGTTGTACTTGATGCGCGTGATATTAAAGTTTGGTACCCGATGAAAAGAGGTTTCTTTGGCAGGGTGAAAAGTTACGTCAAAGCTTGTGATGGCGTTAATATTAGTGTTCGTGCCGGTAGAACGGTCGGTGTTGTGGGAGAATCAGGTTCAGGTAAAACTACCCTCGGACTTTCGTTGTTGCGCTTGATTAAAAGTGAGGGTGAAATTCATTTTTCTGGCCATCCGGTGCACACTTATAACGCGTCACAAATGCGCCAGTTGCGTCAACGTATGCAGATTGTTTTTCAGGATCCGTTTGGTAGTCTGAGCCCAAGAATGTCGATTCAACAGATTGTTGAAGAGGGATTGCGAGTTCATCAACCGAAACTTACTGACAACGAGCGAAACAACCAGGTTGCAAGAGTGATCGATGAAGTTGGTTTGGAGCAATCGAGTC
>CAYPDN010000275.1:0-5473 GCA_964409445.1 uncultured Granulosicoccaceae bacterium | reverse complement strand
CTTAACATTTCACGTACTGCAGTACCGGATAGCAGCACGAAGTCTTCCTTGGTATGGTCAGGTGCTTCACGCATCATCACTACTTTGTTGAGCTTTTTCGAGTAAGCAGTGTGGTCCGCTTTGAATAGCTCAATTTCAAGTGCATTATCAGGCAGTGTATCGAATACTTCCTGCGCTTCGAATGCACCGTAGTAGTCACCAACTCCCGCGTGGTCTCTGCCAATTATAAAGTGTGTTGCTCCCATGTTCTGTCGGAACACAGCATGCAGCAGTGCTTCACGCGGGCCGGCATACAGCATGTCAAAGCCATAGCCGTTGACTAACGCTGAATTGGCAGGAAAGTACAACTCAATCATTTTTCGGATTGCTGCATCGCGCACGTCTGCCGGAATGTCTCCGGGTTTTAACTTGCCTAACAGCATATGGATAACCAGCCCGTCTGCATTCAGTCGATCCATTGCCATGTGACACAACTCTTCGTGAGCACGGTGCATCGGGTTGCGGGTTTGGAATGCGACTATGCGTTTCCAGCCCAGTGCTGCAATCTCTTTGCGAATTTCTACTGCGGTACGAAAGGTATCGGGGAAGTCGGTGTCGAAATAACTGTAATTGAGTACTTCTATCGGGCCTGACAGAAGAGTGGTGCCCTGAGCGACAAACTCTGCGACACCCGGGTGTTCATGATCTGCGGTACCGAAGGTTTGTTGTGCCAGTGTTTCAATTTCTGCGTCGGTGAAATTTTCTACTGCGTCTACCTGCTGCACTGCAAGGATGGGAGCGCCCTTTATGTTCGGGTCTTTTAGTGCAATCCGATCACCGGCTTTGACAGCGCCTGCGTCTGGAACCAGATTCAGCACCGGAGTTGGCCAAAACAATCCGTCGGTTGTTTGCATCGAATTGCCAACAGACAAGGCATTGTTTTTGTCCATGAAGCCATTGAGTGGTGTGAAGTAACCACCGCCAAGCATTACCGCGTTACCGGCTGCCGCAGAACTGATGGTGATTGCTGGCAACGATGCGGCTTCTTTTGCAAGCTGAGAACGAGCGTTTGCGTCCTCTACAAAAAGGGGATTCAGCGTGTCAGCGCCGTGGGGTTTTATAAGGGCAGCCAATGATACTCTCCGGCAAATTGCTATTGCCGAAACAGTACAACATTTCAGCCCATGGTGACTACTATGTTGCCGATATATTGCTTGTCAATAAACGCCTGTTGGGCCGTCGGCAGTTCTTCCAGCGGATATGTAGCGGCCAGCACTGGCCTGACTTCGTCCTGCTCGATGTACTTGATCAGGTCAGTAAATATGTGGGTGGGTATCACTGTGGAGCCGGTAAAAGTGAGGTCACGCAGATACAGGGTGCGAAGATCAAGATCAACGATAGGGCCGGCTATGGCGCCAGAGCAGGTGTATCTTCCGCCGCGCTTGAGACAATCTATCAACGCGCCGAAGTTGGAACCACCAACCACATCTGCAATAACAGAAACGGTGTCGTGGGTATGTACCTTTTGCAGTGCGCTCTTAATATTGGACGGATTTCGCTCCAGCAGAGCATCAGCGCCCAGTCTTTCGAGTTCTGCATGTTTTTGCTTTGCTGCAAGTCCGATAACAAAAGCGCCTCGTCGATTGGCAAGCTGGATTAGCGCCGATCCAACACCACCGGATGCACCGGTAATCAAAATTGAATCACCTTTTACTACATTGGCCCGCGCGAGCATGCCTTCTGCAGTTGAATAAGAGCAGGAGAAAGTTGCAAGCTCTGCATCCGATAAGCTGCTGTTTACGGCACCGACGTTGCGATAGTCGATAGTCGTATACTCGGCGTAGCCACCATCGCACTCGGAACCAAAATAACCGGTACCGTTTTTGTTTGATGGATCTGACCAGTTGCGCAGCCAGTTATCGGTTATGACTCTTTTACCTATGAGTGACTGGTCAGCACCCTTGCCAGCGGCAACGACAGTGCCGCATACATCGGCACCTTGTATACGCGGAAACGTAATCGGTTCACCACCCCAGGTGGGGTCGTTTTCATCGACAGTCTGGTAGGCATCACCGGTGGTCGCCTCACTCACTGTTTTGGAGTACCAGCCAGAACGCGTATTGATATCTGTGTTGTTCAGACCGCAGGCGGCAACTTTTATAAGTACTTCATTTTCTTTTGCGGTCGGTGTTGGCCAATCTTCGTGATAGACCAGTTGATCAAGCCCTCCGTGGCCAGTCAATACAACCGCTTTCATAGTATCGGGTACGCTCATATCGGTATTACCCCGGTGATTGTTTTGTCTGTGCTCAGTATACCTGCAGGCATCAGTGGAGGTTTTCCTTAAGCGACAGAAGGCTAGTGGTCCGGGCTCCTGATAAATGTGAGGGAATGTGTGGGGCGAACGGACGGAAGCCAGGGTCTGCGGCAGTAATGTCCAGAGGTTTGATATTTGGCTTGATTTTGTACCGCATTATTGGCGATAGTGGTGTGCCAACCACTGTTAGAAAAGGATCTTTATGAAACTCGAATCGATGGCTTTGCATCACGGCTATTCGGCTGAAGGAACTACTAATTCAGCTGCTGTGCCAATTTATCAGACCACAGCCTATACCTTTGACGATACCCAGCACGGTGCAGATCTGTTTGATTTAAAAGTGCCGGGGAATATCTACACTCGCATCATGAACCCGACAACTGATGTGCTGGAACAGCGAGTTGCTGCGATGGAAGGCGGTATCGGTGCGCTCGCAGTCTCTTCGGGTATGGCTGCCATAACTTATGCAATACAGTGTATCTGTGATGTTGGCTCGAATATAGTTAGTACGAGCCAACTTTATGGTGGTACCTATAATCTGTTCGCACATACGTTTCCAAAGCAAGGTATTGAAGCGCGTATGGTTGCGGCAGATGACTTTGATGCATTTGAAAGTGCCATTGATGAAAATACCCGCGCAATATTTTGTGAGTCTATTGGGAATCCGGCGGGAAACATTGTCGATATCGAACGCCTTGCATCCATTGCAAAAGCTAACGGCATTCCGTTGATTGTTGATAATACTGTGGCAACTCCGTATCTATGCCGACCAATCGAAATGGGTGCATCCATTGTGGTTCACTCGTTAACCAAATACATCTGTGGTCACGGTACCGCGATTGGCGGTGCGATTGTAGATTCCGGTTCGTTTGACTGGGCCGCAAACAAACAGCGCTTTCCTATGCTGTGTGAGCCGGATCCGTCCTACCATGGTGTGGTATACACCGAAGCATTGGGTCCCGCTGCTTACATTGGACGGTGCAGGGTGGTGCCATTGAGAAATACCGGTGCCGCAATATCGCCACAGAATGCATTTATAATTTTACAAGGGCTTGAAACGCTTGGCCTTCGTATGGATCGGCACTGTGAAAATGCAGAACTTCTTGCGGCCTACCTGCAAAAGCATAACAAGGTCGAGTGGGTAAACTACGCCACCCTGGATGATAATTCTTACAACGCTGCCTGCAAGAAAATAACCGGTGGCAAAGCGTCGGGTATATTGAGTTTTGGTATCAAAGGCGGCAGAGCGGGTGGCACGCAGTTTATCGATGCGCTGCAAATGATTTTGCGGTTAGTGAATATTGGTGATGCAAAATCTCTTGCTTGTCATCCGGCCACAACAACTCATCGCCAGTTAAATGATGAAGAGCTTGCAAGTGCAGGGGTAAGCGCTGATCTGGTTCGTATATCTGTTGGTATCGAAAACATAGACGATATTATTGCCGATGTCAGTCAGGCGCTTGATCAGGTATCTGGCTAATTGCGTTGTGATTTACATTTTCTCACCACTCTCCCAAGGGAGAGTGGTGGCATACTTAGCTACCATCAGGCATTTTAAAAGCTACAATAACCGGCGGGTTATTAGGGCCCGATGGATTAGCCCTGAGCACCGATATATACAGAATGCCGGTTGCTTCATCAAATGAAGCACCACCGATCTCGTTGATGTACTCGGTAGTTTGAAACGGCAGCGCAAACTCACCAGACTCATAGGGCAATATCTTGTGGGGCAGAATTTCTCCATTTTGAACGCGAACCCAATCTTCCATATCCCACAGCCAGTAAAAGTTGTAGAAATCTGTCAATGAATTGGGGCAGAACCCAGGGCATTCATAACCGTCTTCAAGTGTGTTTTTGTAACTCACACCTGATATATGGCCGCCAGACCAGCCCAAAGTCATGTAGGTTCGTGTGCCAGGCACAATAAAGCCGTATCTGGCGTGAGATATATGTGTCCAAAGTGAGTTAGTGAGAGACTCATTCTCCAAATCTGTATGCAGTGGGTTTTCCAGAGAGAATCCCTGAAGCTCGGTAGCTGCGATTCTTCTGGACGTCGTGCCACGCAAATCGGCCGTAAGATCTACCGCAAACGCAGAAGGACCAGCGCTGTGCCTGCCTATAATCGGATCACCACTGGCGTTGCCGGAAATATAGCTCGCGCCCAGCGGCCCACGCCAGTCGGGAGGAATTTTACTAAGCCAGCCAGAGGCCCTGGCAGAACCTTGCATACGGTGCAGGGCAGATACAGAAGATCCGCTTAAATTGCTGGCGTCACTGAGTACGAAAGTGGTTGTAGTGTTGTCGGCTGGTGCGTTGTAAAACTCAATGGCGTTAACCACCAGCGATCCATCAACCACCTCCAGACCTGTTATCTGATCGAGATCTTCGGAATTCCCGTTTGCAATACGGTTTAATACCGATGAGAACTGCTGAATCGGAGCACCGGCCGACATCAGGGAATTGATGTCAAAACTTGCAGTTAAGTCAGGGATAAAAAACTCTGCAATCGCATCATCATGATCATGACCCACAATAAAGAGTGATCCGTCATTAACCTCCATTACACCCTGTGCGTAGTTTAAGCTTGAGTCGCCGAAATTGTCAGATGGCAGGGTAAACGCACCTACATAGCTTATCTCGTCGAACGACATAGCCCGGAGGCTACCAGTTGGGCTGTTAGATGTGCCTGTACTGCAAGCGGTGAGTAACAATATAACTGCCGCACTGGCAAGACTTCTTCCCATGCGCAGCGGTTGTGTGTTCGAGACTAGTTTATTGAGTGCGTTCATGTTTTGGCTTGAGTCAAAAATTGGCGCGCAGAAGTCTTATAGACATATGTGCGCGGCAGAATATTTCGTCATTTCATATTTCTGCATTACTCAGGTTACCAGTTAATATCACGGGGGAGTAAGTAAACAAGCGATACAGAAATTTATACACAGTGTTCGACTTTGCCACACGGTGAGAAATGAGGAGAAACTTCCTGGATCCGGCCTCAATGTTGCCACCACACCAGTTCATGTCAGAGACAAACTACGTGTTCTGGTAAGTGATTCCTATTATTTCAGCTGCGCTAAAAAATTTCGTCGACAACCTTTTGCAGAGAGTCCACTGTGCGTTTGACGTTCTTCAGTTTGTCGAGTCCAAACAGTCCGAGTCGGAAGGTGGAGAAATCTT
>CAYPDN010000274.1:4456-5520 GCA_964409445.1 uncultured Granulosicoccaceae bacterium | reverse complement strand
TAGGTAATCCCACCTGAGCTGATCAGCCATAATCCATAGTACGTTCATTGCAGCAACTCTCGTGTGTTATCGCATTATGGCAGTGGCTTTAAGTATAGAGAATGTTGCAGTGTGGCAGAAGAGTTAAAACTTTAAGTCTGCCAGGTAATACGTCCCCCACAAATAGTGACCGCAGCGCGGGCGGTATCGAGGTTTTCAACAGGTAATGCATCAAGGTCTTTGTTCATCACGACCACATCAGCCATCATACCTTTGGCAAGTTTGCCCTTTCGATGTTCGTTAAACTCAACCCACGCATTATCCCGGGTATATGATGCCAGTGACTCGCGAAGCGTTTGTGTTTGATCCGGGTATTCGCCCGGCAATGGCGCTCTAAACACCGCCCCTTTAATACTTGGCATAACATCAACGGGAACTACCGGCCAGTCTGTTGAGAATATAACCGGTGCTCCGGTGTTGCGAATGGTTTGCCATGCAAAAGCCGTTTCGATCTGCTTTTCATGCACCAGCTCACCTGCGTAGAATGGCGGAAATAACCCACCGGCGGGTGAATGCAATGGCTGCATGGAAGCCACTGCACCTAATGCGTTGATACGGGGAATGTCATCAGGGTGAATGGTTTCTATGTGCTCTATGCGATGACGACTGTCACGCTTACCGTTTTTTTCACGGGCGTGCTGGTACCCGTCAAGCGTTTGCCGAACGGCGGCATCGCCAATTGCGTGTACGGCTATTTGCAATCCCATGGTGTCTGCGCGAGCGCAGGCTTCGTTAAATTGATCGGGTGTGAACAGTGCTTCACTACGCTGGTCAGTGCCCGGGTATGGCTCAAGCATGTACGCGGTGCGACTATCGATTACACCATCCATAAACATTTTAACTCGATTTGACCAGACGTAGTCTGTCGCAAACTGTGCACGCATCTGTGCTGCTTCTTCCAGTCTGTCGAGAGAGTCATGACCCTTCAGGTGCATCGGTACTTCGGTACGACACAGCAATGTGCCTTCCTGTTCCATCTCGGACAGCAGCTCTCCCTGGTAGAAGTTACCGTCCATGTTGTGCAA
>CAYPDN010000274.1:0-4356 GCA_964409445.1 uncultured Granulosicoccaceae bacterium | reverse complement strand
GCATCGAGGTCATGGCGGGTGGTGCCTCTGTCACCGGCTACACGGTAGTCGATAGAGACCGCAAAGATTAATTTGTCATCCGGCCGCGCGTCAGCATATTCTTTTGCTGCAGCAGTTAGTGCCGGTATTCCGGAAACACCTGTCAGGTTGAGGTAGTCGAGTTCTGCTGAACCCCCAAACAAATGCACATGGCTGTCAATAAAGCCAGGCAATACCGTAGCACCGGCTGCATCAATTATTTGTGCAGATCCGGCTATCTCCCGAATCTGGCTGGTGGTACCCACAGCTTCAATCAATCCGTTGGTGATCGCCAGCGCTTCTGCATCAGGGCCTGCAAAAGTAATAACACGACCATTCAGGATTACGATATCAGTCATGGGCATTCACCTGTAACTATTCCAGTCGCACCTGCCGCGTTCATGGGTACTGTGGTTCGTACTCAAATACCATTGTATTTTCCGTGCAAACTACTACCCCATGAACACGACAAGCGCACCCTGAATAGTCCTGTCATTTACCTTTATATAAACAATTACTTTTGCAGTTCTGTCCAGATCTTGGTGTAGATTTTATTCACCTCCGGCGAACATACTTCTGCAACATACCCTGCTTTCGCAAGCTCTGGCGGGGTATTCACCTCTGGTGCCGTGGCCATATCTTCAGGCATGTATTTATCTGAACCGGTTATGCCATTGGCATAACGTGCGAATGCAGAGATAAGCGCTGCGTTCTCAGGGTCCATAACAAAGTTCTGAAAAGTTTTTGCAGCCTCAACATTTTTTGCATCTGATAATACCGCGACGTTATCCATCCAGATTGGAAATCCTTCCTGCGGATACCCATAGACAATATCTTCGTTTTGCAGACGCGAACGAAATGATGAACCGTTCCAGTTAACGCCTGCTGCCATATCGCCCTTGGCGTATTTTTCAACAGTACCGTAATCAAGCGACAACCAGTGAGGTTTTGCACTGACCAGTGAGTCACGCACTTTTTTAAGCACTTCTTTATCAGTGGTACATTGATCACCGCCATGGTATTTGATGGCCAGCCCCATAACATCATTCATTTCAGGCACTACGTTTATTTTGCCTTTTAATTCATCGGGCGGATCAAGAAACAGTGCAGACGTATTGGGATCGCCGGAATAAACCGACGTATTAACGGTTATCCCAACTGTGCCCCACTGCCACGGTACGGTGTAGTTGCGACCCGGGTCAAACGCAACGTCGACCCATTGTGGGTCCATATTTTTGAAGTTTTCCATCTCACTGGGTTTGGTTTCCATAATCAAACCTTCGTCAACCCAAACTGGTATGTACGTTCCCGATGGCACAACAATATCAAAGCCGTGCCCGCCGGCTTTTATTTTGGCAAGCGCTGTATCGTTTGAATCGTAGTCGGTGACAGTGACGGCTATTCCGGTTTCAGCGGTGAATTTTTCCAGCAGTTCCGGGTTGGTGTAGTTTCCCCAGTTAAATATATTTAGCTCGTCTGCGGCCGTAGCGGTGGCGCTAAATCCGATGGCTGTGGCTAGCAGCAATCCCCTATAAATTCGGTTGTAAGTTTGCATAAATCCTCCAGTTTTTACTTGCGTAGTTTTGACAGGAAGTAGAATCCCGCCACTAATAGTACCGAAATGCCGAGCAGAACGGTGGAAATTGCGTTAACTTCGGGAGTTACGACACGCCGTAGTTGCCCCAGCATGTAAGTCGGCAGCGTGTCCTGACCAGCTGATTTAACAAATTCGGTTATCACTACATCATCCAGCGATATCACGAAAGCCAGCATTGCACCAGCAAGGATGCCCGGCCACAGTTGCGGAAAAGTGATGCGCCAGAAAACACGGGAGGGTTTACCGTATAAATCTGATCCAGCCTGTTCAAGACTTAAATCCATTCCCTGCAATCGTGCCCTCACCGGCATATATGCGAATGGGATACAAAAAGCGGAGTGAGCGATTATTAAATACCACATACCCGTGTAACCGGTGGCAACTTTGATGATCGCAAAAAACAACAACAGCGCTACCGCGGTCACAATCTCCGGTACCATTAACGGTTGATTGATAATTGCAAACACCGCCGACGAACCTCTAAACGCTGCAGTTCTTGTTGTGGCCAGAGCTGCTGCTACGGCTGCAAAAGTGGCAATGACTGATGCACAGCTGGCAAGTATCAGGGATCGAATGGTGGCATCCTGTATCTCTTTATTGGCCCAGGCAGATTCATACCATTGAAGTGAGAAGCCCTCCCAGATTGCAATTGAACTGCCTGCGTTGAAAGAATATATAACCAGTAAAATGATTGGCAGATACAATCCGATGAAACAAACAAACGCGATGGCAGTGAAGCCTGGCTGCCCACGCACATTGAAAACAGACGGTTTAGCCATGATGATGATCGTCCATCTTCGCAGCTCTGACATAAAACATAAGAGCGATCATAACAATGGCGAGCAAAGTAATTGAAAGAGCCGCACCCAGCGGCCAGTTTCTACCCTGCCCGAATTGCAGCTCTATCAGGTTACCGATCATTAGCTGCTTACCACCACCCAGTACTCGTGGTGTGACATAAGCACCCAGTGATGGCACAAAGACTAAAATAGAACCTGCGATAATGCCTGGTTTAACCAGCGGTAAAATTACTCTTTTTAGAACCCGAAAGCGTGAACCATATAGATCGTAAGCAGCCTCCACAAGAGAGAAATCGAGGCGCTCCATTGATGCGTAAATTGGCAACACCATCAGTGGCAGATAGACGTAAATCATGCCAAGCATAATTGCAAACTCTGTATACAACAGTTGTATTGGTGCTTCTATCAAACCGGCCTTCAGTAACAGAGTATTGATCACACCTTCATTGCGTATTATCTCCATAATGGCAAACGTACGGATTAATAGATTTGTCCAGAACGGAATTATAATAAGCAACATCCATAAGTCGCGGGAACCGGCCGGGCGTGTTGCTATAAAGTAGGCAGTCGGAAAGCCGACGATCAAAGCGGCCAATGCCGTCATTAGAGATAACTTTACACTGCGCCAGAAGATCGAAAAGTGCGCATCGGCGAATGAAACGGTTTCGTCGAAAAAATCTTTTTCTGCAACCACACTAAACCAGGCTTCAGTTGAGAACATCCACTTCACACCACCGTAGTCCCCGGGTGCCAGAAAAGAATATACCAGTACAATCAGCAACGGACCTGATGCAGCAAACAATAGAATGGTAAGCGCAGGTGACAGCAATAACCAGCGGCGCTGAATGTTGTTTCCAGTAGCCACTAGTCTTTAAGTACCTGAGCAACGCCCGCATCAAAATAAATACCGATAGTTGATCCAGGTGTTATTTGTTCTGTCGTTCCAGGGTGGTTTTGCTTTCTCACAACAAAACGGGTGTTATCGCTTAGTCGTACGTGGTAGTGCGTGTCCGTTCCGGAATAGATTACTTCTTCAAGCGTGCCGCTTAACAAAGCGTTGTGTTCATCACAAAGTACAGCGTGTTCCGGACGCACTGCTGCAGTAGCTTGTCCTGCCGGAGTATTAGCGTCGGTGGTTCGGGCGGCGGTGGTCACACCTGATGCCAGTTGAATGGTTGCATTGTTGTTCTCATCCGCTGATAGAACATCTACATTCAGGAAGTTAGTTTCACCAATAAAATCCGCAACAAAACGCATCGAGGGATGATCGTAAATGTCACGTGGCTCGCCTATCTGTAAAATTCTGCCTTCATTCATCACCGCCAGTCGATCCGACATGGTAAGCGCTTCATCCTGATCGTGGGTGACGAAAACAAAAGTAATACCGGTTTCATGTTGTAGCCGTTTAAGTTCGATCTGCATCTCCTTGCGCAGCTTAAAGTCCAGTGCCGACAACGGCTCATCCAGCAGCAACACCTGTGGCTTTGGCGCCAGAGCTCTGGCTAGTGCCACTCGTTGTTGCTGACCGCCGGAGATCTGGCTTATCTTACGGTCTTGCATGGGCGTCATTTGCACCAGGTCCAGCATTTCCGCTACGGTACCCTCAATCTCTGCTTTTGGCAGGTTCAGCATTTCCAGACCAAATGAAATATTCTGCGCCACTGTCATGTGTGGAAACAGTGCGTAATTCTGAAAGACGGTATTGACCGGACGAGAGTACGGTGGCAGGGCCAGCAGGTTCTGGCCCGCCAGTTTGATCTGCCCTGACGTTGGAGTGACGAATCCCGCAATGGCACGCAGCAAAGTCGTTTTACCGCAGCCGGAAGGTCCAAGCAGGGTAAAAAATTCATTTTCATTGATAGTCAGGGAGACGTTATGTAGCGCGGTGAATGCTTCTTTACCTTTGCCGAAAGTCTGTGTAATACCTTCGATATTGATCAA
>CAYPDN010000273.1:1599-5521 GCA_964409445.1 uncultured Granulosicoccaceae bacterium | reverse complement strand
TCAGGTAGCGATTGAGCTCATCCAGCACAATACCTGGCTCAACCACACAGCGGCGATTTTCGACATCGAGAGACAACACCTGATTTAAGTACTTGCTGTAGTCAATAACCAATCCACTATTCACAGTCTGACCACACTGCGATGTGCCACCACCGCGAGCGACAATCGATACATCGCACTCTCGGGCTGCCTGCAGACAGATCTGTACATCATTCCTGTTGCGCGCTACGACGACACCTTGCGGCATCATCTGATAGACGGAGGCATCTGTTGCATATCGACCCCGACTGAAATGATCGAAAAGAACCTCTCCGCTAATTTCTTTTTTTAAGATCTCTTCAAGATCCTTACTCGGCATCTGGGTGTATCCGGAAGTTGGAATAATGACTTTGCACGGTCCGCACAATAACACCTGCACAACAATACTGCATACACAGGGAAATTCATTGATATCCCGGTGTGTTAGTATCCTCGGCAGTCATCAACGCACCGTCAAAATCATGAGACAAACCGGCCGACATTTCCTGCAGATTCCGGGACCCAGCGCGGTACCGGATCGGATACTCCGCGCTATCGATATGCCGGTAGTTGATCACCGTGGTCCGGGCTTTGCCGAGCTCGGGTTCAGGGTGCTTAATGGCATGAAGGGAATTTTTAAAACCGAACAGCCAGTGATTATTTATCCATCATCCGGAACCGGGGCATGGGAAGCGGCCCTTGTTAACGCTCTTAGCCCGAACGATGAAGTACTAATGATCGAGACAGGCCACTTTGCATCTCTGTGGAAATCTCTGGCTGAAAAGGTACAGCTAAAACCAACCCTTATTGAAACCGACTGGCGTCGAGCCGCCGATCCGGAACTTTTAGAAGATAAACTGCGCAAAGACTCATCGCACAAGATCAAAGCGGTGTGCGTAGTTCACAATGAAACTTCAACAGGCTGTACTTCGCAGATAAGTGAAATTCGCCAGGCAATAGATAATGCCAGCCACCCGGCTCTGCTGATGGTTGATACTATCTCAGGCCTCGCTGCCTGTGACTTCAGGTTTGATGAATGGGGTGTTGATGTCGCAATTTCCGGATCGCAAAAAGGTCTGATGTTACCACCCGGGCTGTCGTTCAACGCGGTTAGCAAAAAAGCGTTAGCAGCTAACAAGCAGTCCGGTATCGCAAAATCCTACTGGGCATGGGATGAGATGTTATCTGCCAACGAACGCGGATACTTTCCCTACACACCGGCTACCAACCTGCTTTACGGTTTAGCAGAAGCCATTGACATGCTCAATGAAGAAGGTCTGGAAAACGTTTTTATCAGACACCAAAGACATGCTATTGCAACCCGAGCGGCCGTCAGTGCGTGGGGCCTCGAAACACAATGTACCGTTAATGAAGAACATTCACCGGTGCTAACAGCAGTTCGCACACCTGAAGGTCACGATGCCGACCATCTTCGAAGTATTATTTTGCAGCACTATAATATGTCACTCGGTAACGGATTATCTAAAGTGCAGTCGCGTGTATTTCGTATAGGGCATCTTGGCGACTTCAACGACCTGATGCTGATGGGAACATTGGCTGGAATAGAGATGGGCTTGCAAGTGGCCGACATACCGCATCAATCAGGCGGTATGCAATCTGCACTGGACTTACTCAAGAGCACACCAGCCAATCAAACATGAATTTGCTGCAAGTCCATCCCTGAAAAACTATGCCTAAGCAAATCTTTACTGTCGAAGATGCACGCAAGCAAGCGAAGCGCCGTTTACCCAAAATGGTTTTCGACTATATTGATGGTGCAGCCGGATATGAGCTCCTTGCGCAAGAAAACATAACCGCATTCCATAAAATCAAGCTGCAACCACGTGCGCTTGTGAATGTTGAAGGCCGAGCTCTTAAGAAAACATTTCTGAACAACGTTTGGAGCCTGCCATTTGGCATTGCACCAATGGGAATGTGTGATCTTGCCTGGCCCGGTGCAGATAAAATGCTCGCCAATGCCGCCAATGAATTCAACATGCCGCTGGCGCTATCTACGATGGCTTCCAGCACCATAGAACAAACCCGTGAACGAGCCGGTGATAATGCCTGGTTCCAGTTCTATGTCAGTGGCGATAAAGATGCTGCAATGAAGTTAGTCGATCGCGCTGCAGCAGCCGGCTACACCACACTGATTTTTACTGTCGATGTACCGCACGTCGCGCCGCGCGTCAGGGATTTACGAAACGGCTTTAAAGCACCATTGAAAATAGGCCCGAAGCAGTTCATTGATTTCGCATTGCACCCACAGTGGTCTATTGGCAGTGTACTAGCTGGAGTACCCACCCTTGCTAACGTCGATACAGAGTCTGATGGCCAGTTCAAACGCGATAGCGGCAGAGGTGCGGTGGACTGGCAGTTCCTGGATTACTTACGTGACTACTGGCCACATAAGCTGATCATCAAAGGTGTGTTGTCAGTTGATGATGCACTAAAGATGCAGCAAGCCGGGGCAGACGGAATCTACGTATCCAATCACGGCGGCAGACAATTAGACAGCGCACCGGCATCAATCACAGTACTACCACTTATGCGTCAGGCACTGGGCGATGACTATCCGATAGTTATCGACAGTGGTTTCAGAGATGGCGAGAGCATTATAAAAGCGCTCGCACTGGGCGCTGATTTTGTGATGCTCGGGCGACCATTCTCTTTTGGCATCGGCGCTGGCGGCCAGCGCGGACTCAATTCAGTAATCCAGCTGCTGTCTGATCAGATCAGCGCTGCTATGGCACAGATAGGATTGACAGAGCTGGATTCAATCAACGATCGGGTTTTGTATCGCGGTTGAAGCGCTGGCAGTGGGTAGTTAACCCGGTGTCTGCCAGAGTCTGCTTCTCCGGCTTCTATTTCTCCGGTTTTCTACTTTTCTACCGGCCCACCGGCCTCTTTCCAGTCGGCAAAACCACCGATGTTTGTCACTGACTCGTAGCCCATTTCCGTTAGCGTCTTACCCGCAAGTGCCGCCTGACCACCGGCCCCGCAAATTAGATAAAGCTCGGCAGATTTTTTCAGAGACTTGTTGTGAAACGGGGTCGCCTCGTCTGCTGCAAATTCAATAAAACCGCGAGGAATCCTTACCGCACCGGCGATAGTGCCAGTTGTGGAAATATCAGCAGAATCGCGCACATCGATGAAAACACCGCCTTTGCCATGCAGCGCAACTGCCTCCTCGGTGGAGAGTTTGGTGACGGACTTATTCGCTTCGTCCAGATAGTCTTTGGCAGTTTTCATTACGGGCTCCGGGTAAATAGGCTAAGAATAACTATTCATTTAACCGCCCACAAGTTTTACCCATCTGCACAAAGCCAAAAACCGAGGCACGGTGGGCTCTGGAACACCTGCATTAGCCCCACACGGCAGTGAAGCGACTGGAAAACCACTGAAAAATACAGGAAATTGCAACGATTATGGACTCGCAGCGCAAGTCGACAGGCGAAAAAAAACGCCGGTAAAACCGGCGTTTTAGAGTGTCACAGGAGGAGTAATTAGTACCCTGCTATTACTGGGACGAGCAAGCGGCCAGCGGTTGGTAGACGCTCGCGAATGCATCTGCAATGTGCGCTTCGCCGATTTCATTCGGGTGAATAAGATCATCCAACATCAGACCTTCAGTAAATCCGGAACGAACATCGACAATTTTAAGCAGCGGATCCTGACGCGCAGCGACCAGCGCTTCAACCCCGTCACCAACCGATTCTACATCCCGGCCTATCTCAGGATATGGTTTATCGCTGAACCAGGGGATAATATTCGCGATAAGAACCAGTGTGTTCGGCTTTGTCTCATTGATAGTATTGAGTACGTTATTTATGTCGGTAACTGTACTGGCGACAGTCTGTTGGTTGAACATATCAACAGAGCCTACATGCAGTAAAACAACGTC
>CAYPDN010000273.1:0-1499 GCA_964409445.1 uncultured Granulosicoccaceae bacterium | reverse complement strand
GGGATGTTTGCTGTGAACCCACCATTGTAAAGCTGCACGAAGCAGACTCCAGCAGCGCGGTAAACTCGCGACGGTAACTTGAAACACCTGCTACTCCGTGCGTTATCGAATCACCCACTGCCATTATTTTCACCGGACCGAGTGCTGTGCGCGCAGCCAGCAGGCTGGCGGCCACATCACCACCTAAACTATCAGTGTCAGTCGATGGATCAGAAAGAACGATACTGTCTTCACCAACACTCTCGGCCTCACCCTCTGTTGTCGCAACGGCAGCGTCATCGACACCAGCTGAATCAGATGCATCGGCTGTCGATGAAACAGGATCATCGAAAGCAATAGCTCCGGCAGTGTCCGCAGCCGGATCAGTAAGAAGAAGAGATTCGCTATCGCAGCCGGCCAGAGCTACAGCAAAAACCAAAGGCAAAACAGCGTTTTTACCATTGAAATTGAATAGTTGAGGTTTCATAAAAGTTCGCTTCACAGGTATTGTTGTTATTAGATGAAGGCATCGTGCGCGTTACCTGTATTCCATTCGGATAACGGGGGCAAACGAAACGAACCTTAATCGGCGATACCCTTTATGTAGTAGAGGTTTGGCGGTTTGTCACGATAATGACGCCAAAAAATTACCTGATTGCAAAGATCTCTCTGGCTACCACCCCAAAATGCGTGATCGATTAGCTACGGGCCAGCCAGATAGTATGCTTCGGGCCTTTTTTACCATGCGCATAAACAGATTTTTCAGACACCTGCAAACCGCATCGTTTTAACTGCGACGCAAAGCTTTGATCCGGTGTGGCAGACCAGTACGCCAGCACCCCGTGAGGGTTAAGCCGCGCGTGCGTACAGGCAATGCCCTCCGCGGTATACAACCAGTCATTGCCACTTGCACTGAGCGCTTCCGGGCCATTGTCTACATCGAGGGCGATGACATCAAAAAGCTCCTCACCATCGCGCAGCAGGTCGCTGACATCTCCATGATAGATTGATGTCCGGGGATCATTTAACGGGTAGCCTGCGTAGTTGCCTAACGGACCATAGTTCCATTCGACTACCGCAGGCACCAATTCCGCCACGGTCACACGAGAATTTGCCCCGATGGCATCCAGCACAGCGGCAAGCGTAAAGCCCATACCCAAACCACCCACCAGCACGTTCACAGACTCGGTCTGCTTCAGCATCCGGCACGGCAGCGCACCAAGTGCGTCTTCCGACGCATGGCGACGGGTAGACATCAACTCACCTTTGCCAGAGATAACTATGGTGCAGTCATCCTTGCCCTGAAATAGTTTCAATACAGAACCACTGCCCGCTATTTCAGCCTGACCCAGAAGAACGGGTTGCCTCATGAGGATGACGAGGAAATAAGGTTGGTAAAAAGCTGCTGATAATTCGGCATAACTTCACTGCAAGTGTAGCGACTGATATCGCTGTTACTCAAAGCGGTGTCTTTGATTTCCCCTTCTAAAATCTGCACCAGTTTTTGATACAAAGCCTGT
>CAYPDN010000272.1:2298-5560 GCA_964409445.1 uncultured Granulosicoccaceae bacterium | reverse complement strand
ATGCACCTTATGTATGGGGTGGCAGAAGCACAGACGGTTGTGATTGTTCGGGGCTTGTGCAAATGCTGGCAATGGCAAGAGGCGTGAGTCTGCCGCGAGACAGCATCGATCAGGAGAAAGCATTAACAACAAACGTGGATTTCGAAGACCGCGCTGCTGAAGATCTGGTTTTCTGGCCGGGTCACGTCGGAGTACTTCAGTCACCCGAAGTATTGTGGCATGCAACAGCACATACCATGCGGTGCTGTGTTGAGCCATTGCAGGACGTTATCAAACGTGCCGGATCACCGGGTTCGATAAAGCGCATCGGCTAGTGGCGCAGGTGTCAAATTTAAGGTACAACTCTTTGCGATTGGTATCTAATAACCCGCTGCAATTCCCTCGCGTCTTGAGTCAGCTGCACCATGCAACTTGCCGTCTTTGATTGCTATTGCATGTAACCCCGAATTGAGACCACGGACTTTAATCTCGTGGCCCATTGCTTCAAGATCCTGCTGATAGTCAGTTGCAGCTGTGTTTTCTTCAAGGTCGGTGCCGCCGTTGCGATTCACTACATGTGGCATATCGAGTGCGGCTTGAAGATCCATTTCCCAGTCAAGAATTGCGATAACTTTTTGCGTTACGTAATTGATGATTCTTGAACCACCGGGAGAGCCAATAGCCAGCATTGGCTTACCGTCTTTAAATACCATGGTGGGTGACATGGAAGATCGTGGTCTTTTGCTGCCCTCTACGCGGTTTGCAACTGGCTTGCCGTCTTTAACGTCCTTGAATGAAAAGTCTGTAAGTTCGTTATTTAACAGAAATCCGTTGGTCATCACACGAGATCCAAAACCGGTTTCAATGGTGGTTGTCATCGAGATGATGTTGCCGAACTGATCAACGATAGAAAAGTGCGATGTACCTTCACGTTCCGGCTGCAGATCAGGAGAGAAGCGAAGCGCATCTTCACTGGGTGGCATGCCGGCCTCTGCCTTTTGCATTGCATTTGCAGGGTCTATTAGAGCTGCGCGCTCAGTGAGATAGGTTTTGTCGAGCAAGCCATCTGGCATATCTACAAAATCAGAATCTGCCATGTACATGCCTCTGTCAGCGTAGGCAAGTTTTGCGGCCTCGATGTACAGGTGCCACGCTTCTACAGAAGGGCCCATCGAAGGAAGATCATATCCACTCAATAGTGTCAGTATTTGTCCCATTGTCAGGCCGCCTGAAGTAGGTGGCCCCATGCCACAAACTTCATAGGCACGATACGGCACACATACCGGCTGGCGTTCGACGACGTCATAGCCTGCAAGATCATCGAGTGTCAGTTCACCGGGATTGGTCTCTGTTTTAACCGCTGCAACGATATCTTCTGCGATCCTGCCGGTGTAAAACGGTGCAGAGCCCTGATTGCCAATTTCTCTTAAAGCTCGTGCAAATTTATCATTGGTTAGATAGCTGCCAGCGGCTAGTGCCGAACCGTCTTCGTTAAAGAAGTAGTCTCTTGTTTCTTCGAACATATCAAGCTTGCGCTCTTTTGCGTTCTCTATGGACTTTGCGAGTCTCGGAGAGACTTTAAACCCCTGTCGTGCGGTGCTAATTGCAGGCAGCATGAGATCAACCCATGATTGATTTCCGTGCTTGCCGTGTACATGCTCCAGCAATTTTAAAGTTCCGGGTACACCAACAGATCGACCACCAACGACAGCATCCCACCATTTCATTGGTTCGCCGTCGGCATTTTGAAAGTAGGCGGGTGTTGCAGAGGCTGGTGCTTTTTCACGACCGTCGAAGGTAATTAGTTGCTCGGCATTTGCGTCCCAGTACAGCATGAATGCGCCACCCCCAATTCCGGAAGATTGTGGCTCGACCAAATTCAACATCATTTGCACAGCAACTGCAGCATCTGCTGCCGTTCCGCCTGCAGACAGAACATCTACGCCTGCCTTGACGGCAAGTGGGTTGGCGGCGGACACCATTGCACTATCTGTGGTGACCGTTGCACGTGCAGTTGCCTGTGGCTGTGCCGAGTCCGAATGGCCCGTTGCTGAAATACCCAGTGATGCAATCAGCAGAAGCTTATAAATACGCATAGCGCTGTCCTTTTTTAAGCGGTGTTTAGCACGTTATCACAGATGTGCCTCTATTGAATCCGTGCCACTGCCCCAACTGCATTTAAGTAACAGTATTGGCTTTTAACGCTTCAGTTAAATACATCTGATTGAAATGGCGAATGATTCGGGTTGCGCCTCGTATCTGAAACTGCGTTGTCTGGCTTCGCTTCCCTGGGATCTGGTTCGGAGTACTGGTAGTCGCTGAGCTTCCCGTATTCGGTTGGCCAAATGCCAACGGAAACATTGCCAAATATCAATTTATTTGGCTGGTTAACTGTCACTCTACGCTCGATGCCGGTTCCCAATTATAAAACATCATGTCATGACGTTTACAGTCATTAGAAACTCCGCTAGTGTCCTCTGCGAGATTTAAACTAATGGCTGTGTGAACATGATTTTTAGATGTTTATCGAGTTCAGTTCTTTTGCTTGCTGGCCTTTTATTTTGTAACCCGACCTTTGCTCAACAATGTGTAGATTCCGATGGAGACGGCTACGGTTGGGACGGATTTGATACCTGTACAGTCACACAAGCATCCAGTAATCCGGTTGCTAATAACAACCAATGTGTTGATGTCGATGGCGACGGCTATGGATGGGACGGGTTTGATACCTGCACCGTCACGCAAACAGACAATATCTCTGTAGCAAACAGCAACCCTGCCGCGAATAACAACGCATGCGTTGATTCAGATGGCGACGGCTATGGTTGGGACGGTTTTGATACCTGCACGGTCTCGCAAGCTGTCAGTAACCCTGTTGTTAATAACAATCCTTTAGCAAATGACAATCAGTGTATTGATGTTGACGGTGACGGCTATGGTTGGGACGGGTTTGATACCTGTACGGTCTCACAAGCTACCAGCACACCCGTTGCTAACAATCCCGTTAGCAATGAATGTATTGATGTCGACGGTGATGGCTATGGTTGGGATGGGTTTGATACCTGCACAATTGCGCAACCAGCCAGTAATTTTGTTGGTGGTAACTCCCAGTGTATTGATGTTGATGGTGACGGCTACGGGTGGGACGGAGTTGACACATGCATTGTACAAGCGGTTGCTGTAACACCTGTCGTACCGGTCGCAACTGCTACACCCAGCCCCGATGCTATTACCGATATCATTTTAATGATGGGGCAATCCAACGCACTTGGTGAGAATACAC
>CAYPDN010000272.1:0-2198 GCA_964409445.1 uncultured Granulosicoccaceae bacterium | reverse complement strand
ATTACCGATATCATTTTAATGATGGGGCAATCCAACGCACTTGGTGAGAATACACAAGTCGATATGAGTCAGGACAGTGTAGATTCACGCGTTATTGTCTGGACTCAGTTTAACGACTGGCAGGTTGGCAATCTCTGCACACAAAAATGGCAGAAAGCCTGGTTTCCATGGCGTGGTGGTATTTGTTCAAATCATCCTGCTTTTCAAATAGCCAAACATATTGTGGAGCTTGACGGTAGCCGTCGGGTTGCAGTTATTCCAACGGGTACTGCGGGTATGCCAATCCGCTGGTGGGATGCGAATGGCATTGCCGATCAGCAGGTCAATGCAACAGTTCTGACAGCACTTGCGTCACTCGGTGAGACAGAGGTTGATCTGGTTGCCTGGGCACAGGGTGAGTCGGACCACGGCAACGAGAACGCATGGAAGCTGAAGCTTGATGATTTGATATCAAGAATACGACAGCGTCCCTGGTTTGATGCCAGTCGGAGTCAGTTTATTGCCCAGGAAACAAAATGGTCGAGTGTTAACCTGAAGGTAAGAGAGCTCGGCAGCGATGGTGATCCGTTAACCGATTGGGTTGCAGCTGCAGATCAACCTACTAAGGACGGTGTGCACTGGAGTGGTGCGGCGATTCGTGTGATCGGTGAAAGATTTGCGAACAAATATGTATATTAACCGGGCTGCAGACATGAAAATTAGTAAAACTCTCTTAGTTATTAAAACACTCGCAGCTTCGTTATTGTTGACTGCAAATTTAAACGCTGCCGAAGTTTGTGTTACCGCTGACAGTGATCCGGATGGTGATGGTTTTGGCTGGGAGCAGGAAGCCACCTGTTTAGTGGTTGTCACGGAAGACCAGGCGGGTGTCGGCAGAACACCGGCTGAAATAGCCAGTCAGTCGATCGTGTATCCTCGCACAGGTGAGAGAGTTGAAATCGAACGCATCTTTTGGCAGGTAAATGATTTTGCAGATAGAACATTTACCGGGTGCCAGGGCTATGTGGTTGATCCTGCTGAAGAACAGGATCAGTGTCTTTCGTGCGGCACAGGTGAGAGTTACCAGTACCAGCACTACTCGGATGGAAACGGCAGGCTTTTATACTCTTTCGGCAATACCAGTTTCGAAGCTGATTTTACCTGGGGCATTGATGAAAACAGTCTCTACTTCGGACCAATGCCAGTACAAGCGTATGCAGAAATTACGAATGCTGGCATTAACCAGTGGCTTGAAGGCAGTCAGGGTGCAATTGGTTTTTACGAACACTGCGAAGGTTTGGTGCCATCGATTGTGGAAGACCGGATGATGCTTACCATCGTTGATGAAGGTGAGAACCAGGAACGCCGGCAATGATTAATTCTTGAAATTACAACTGGTGCTTGCACATTCCGGGTATTCTCAAGATCATTTTCGCGTTGATGCCCCGGGATCGCTACTCTGATTTATCAAACAATGATTCGACGTTGTCATCGTCTTCGTCGTGGTTGTCCGAGTTGTCTTTTTTGCTGTTAACCATAACTGCGACCTGACCAATCTCGATAGATTTCCACAGTGGCGTAAATGCCATCATGCTGCCAAATATGGCACCACCTCGAAGTGCCCAGGCGAGGGCTCCTACCGAGACACTGAATGATGCACCCAGTATCGTATCTTCGGCGAGTTTATAGCTTGCACCATTTTGGTCTTCCAGTTCCGCGAAGTCGTTTTCCAGTAGTGAGAGGCCTTTTAAAAAGCCTGGGTTGGAGGCGGCGTTTGCTTTCAGGGATGGAACATATACATCCAGGGTTAAGTCGTAGTTCTCTGCGCTTTGTACTTGCAGTTCACTTTGAAGGGTTACTTGCCCCGCATCTCTATGCTGGGTGACTGCTATTGTCTCCCTGACGGAAAAACTTGTCTGAGATGTATCTACTTCTGGCAATACCTGCGTTTCGACCTGATTTGAAATAGTAGTGCGTGGAGTCTCGCTGGCACTATTTTCCGGAAGTAGCAGAATATTTTCTGTAGTAATTTGCTCGCCTTGCATGGGTTCCGTGCTGGCTTGAATCACTTCCTCAGTGGATTCTTCCATTGTTGGTGCATCCACTTGTTCTGCCGTTGGCTCAAATGTGACAATGTTATTTACCGACATTGGAGTTTCTTCGAGAGCCGGGGCAATGGCCTGATCAATGGCCTGATCAATGGCCTGATCAATGGCCTG
>CAYPDN010000271.1:2564-5597 GCA_964409445.1 uncultured Granulosicoccaceae bacterium | reverse complement strand
CAGTAACACCATGAGAATCAGCAGAATAAAGGGAACAACCGATTTACAAATTTCCAGATAGTTTTCTTTGAATGCTGTCATCGCGACTATTAAATTCAACCCAAGTGGTGGTGTTAGAAAACCGATTTCAAGGTTAATAACCATAATTATCCCTAAATGGATCGGATCAATTCCGTAGCTCTGTGCCGGTATCAGCAACAATGGTGCGAGAATCAAAATTGCCGAGATTACGTCAAACAGACAGCCTACTAAAAGTAACAGTACGTTCAGAGCAAGAAGAAACGCGATTTTGTTATCCGTTAATGAGGTAATCCAGGTAGCCAGCATCTCAGGGATGCCTTCGATTGTAAGTATGGTTTTGAGACTTAGTGCGACACCGACTATCGGAAACAACATGCCGAGTAGTTTTGCTGTATCTACGGCGGTATAAAAAAAATCGACTAATTTGAGTTCCCGGTGAATCACAATCTCTACAAACAAAGCATATATCAATGCAACTGCTGCAGACTCGGTAGCAGAAAAATAGCCGGAATAGATACCCCCTAACAAAATTACCGGCAACAGGGCTGACCAGCCCCCGAGCATTACGGCTTCTTTAAATTCGCTTACACTGAATGGTTGGGCCGGCATCTTTCGATTCACCCAAAAAGAGTAAAAAGCGAGCACCAAAGCGATCATAATTCCGGGAATTATGCCGGCAACAAATAAGTCTGCAATAGAATTTTCCGTCACGATTCCATAAAGTATTAACGGAATGGAAGGCGGAATGATTATGCCCAGCGTGCCACCTGAAGCTAACGCTCCCAACGCAAAACGTTTGGGGTAACCGTGCTCAAGTAAAGCGGGATACAAAATTGTACCGACTGCTAAAAGTGTCACCGGGGAAGAGCCGGATATAGCGGCGAAAATAGCACACGAAAGAATGGTTGCTACGGCCAGCCCACCGGGTATTGGCCGTGTGACACTGATGGCAAGATTGATTAACCGGCGCGCTATAGAACCGCGAGTCATCAAATTACCGGCAAGGAGGAACATTGGAATCGCTAACAGCAGCGAGTTGTCCAGACTGATCCAGATATCCTCTGCCAGATATTCAAGTTGGCCATCGCCCCAAACCAGATGCACATAGGCGGCGGTAGCAAGCAGTATAATTATTATGTTTTGTCGTAACGCCAGTGCCAGTAGAACCAGCAGTAGCAGTATGATTGCAGCCAAGTCAGTGTCCGCCAATATCGGCAGCGGGCTTGTGCGTCGGGTACAGTGCAAAAATCAGATGCTTTAAACCCGAAGAGATAAATGCATAGGGAATAACCAGTTGCAGTGGCCAGACAACAAAGTACAGTACCGGGGCTTTATCCAGATTGTCCATAGACGCTGCAACAAACGTCCACGCTACATAGGCACCACCGAGGAAAAATGCAGCTGACACAAAATCCCCTATACGTTGCACAGTACCTTCAGCGAAATGGAATACGAAATCCATAAAGCCAGGTCGTAGATGACAATTATCGGATGTGGCGAGAGTTAAGCCCAGAAACCCCGCAATAATTGCCCCGTACACTGCCAGTTGCTGCGCACCCAGTAGCGAAAAACCAAATAATTCCCGACCGACAACATCAACAATCAATAACCCTGCGACAACTGCATAAGCGGCAGTTGCAACGATGGATTCGAACAATTTTAGTTTGTTCAGAAAAAGGGATGGCATCACTCAGATCACAGGTCAGGCAGCGCTTAATTCACAGCCCTCTATCGTAACCCGGTGCATATAACGGCGATGGCCATGGTAGTCATTAAGCGCTTTATGCCATGTGGCCCGATTGTCCCACATGGTTACATCTCCCTCGTTCCATCGGATGCGGCATTGAAACTCAGGTGTTTGGCAATGCTCGTAGATAAAACCCAAAATCGCTGCTGACTCACTTTCACTCATGCCTTCGATATGCAGTGTAAAGCCCGGATTGACGTACAGGCCTTTACGACCGGATAGCGGATGTGTAATCACTATTGGGTGGCGGGAGTCCTGTGTCGCCAGCTCCGGATTGCCAAGCCTGCCGGTTTTAGCTGCCTCATGTTGTGAGCTTGCGGCACCAAACGCGTGGCGAGATGAATGTATAGCGTACAAGCCATCAAGCATGTTGCGAAAAGATGGTGTGAGGGCGTCGTAAGCCGCGGCCATTGATACAAACAATGTATCGCCGCCAAAAGGCGGAAGCTCAATCGCGTGCAGTACTGAACCTAAAGCCGGGATGGTGTCGTAGGAATGATCGGTATGCCATTGTTCGCCAACGGCCGATTTTTGATCGGGCTCTTTAAGCAGGGTGGCAATTGAGGGATGGCTATCAAGCGGTTTAAAGAAGCGATTGACGTTAATTTTCCCAAACCGCTCGGCAAAGGCCAGATGCTCATCCGGTGTGATTTTCTGATCACGCAATACAATTACACCGTGTTCTATGAAAGCTTGTTTTATAGCTTCAAAGTTTTCATCTGAACGAATATCAAGATCAACGATCTCAGCGCCCAGCGCAGTCGTTAGCGGCCGTACTTCCATAATAGGTGCCTCATAAAAGCATTGTTAAAAAGTTAACCAGACATAGCCCGGAACAATCTATCGCGTTAACGTTAACCCTGGCACGCTGCCCTGGCGGATTGAATCGCATCCCACTTCTCGGAAGCCTTACCACCCATTTTATCCAGTATAGTTTTTTGTACTTCTGGCACCAGAGCTTTCCAGGCTGCCAGCTCATCGTCAGTCAATTCAACCACTGTTGCGCCTTCCCCAGCGGATTTTTTTAACAGCGCTCCTTCTGCACCGCGTATTGCTTGTCTGAGTTCCAGAAAAATTGGTGCAGCCTCGTTCAACCAGCCTTGCTCTTCGGCAGACAATTGCTCCCAGGTCTTTTTCGCGATGATCACCCCACCGACCTGATGCTGGTGACGGGTTAGAATAATTTTCGGTGCAACTTTAGGGTAACCCGTGGCCATGCCGAACACTGAAACCATGGTTGCTGCCCCAACCTGACCAGTCTTAAG
>CAYPDN010000271.1:0-2464 GCA_964409445.1 uncultured Granulosicoccaceae bacterium | reverse complement strand
AACTCCGGAACCAGCAGTGATACAGCCGTATTGGACATTACTCCCATATCTATACGACCACGGCCAATTTGTTTTACCACATCCTGTTCGCCACCAAGCTTTGATCCCAAAAAAGGTTTAATGGTTAGCTTACCGTCAGAGAGTTCAGCCACCTTGTCTATAAATTTTAACGTGACTTTACCCCACGGAGATCCCTCCGGCGGTGCTGCACTTAAGCGCAGTTCTTTCGCGTTGGCAGCAGTACCACTGCTAATCAGGAAAATAGCAAAAACGGTTGAAAGCAGGTAGCTTGCAGATGAGTGTTTGGGATTTTTCATTTGTATCCTCCAGTAGTAAAACTGTACAAATTGCCTCTGCATTTTTAATGCAGAGCTAGTTCAGAGTACGGTTCTCGATGTATTTGTGTCAATAAAAAGTATCTGTTTTCTACTGTAAAGCCTGTCTATTTGCGGCAGAATTAAAACGGATGGCAGAATAGGCGTTCGTATTTGATCCTGACAATGAAATACGGCCGCCAGCGACATTCCTGGTTTGCTTCCAGAGCGTGTAAATTCGCAACTACAAAGGCCTGTATAAATCTATGTATGCATACATGGGGTATGCTGTCGTTCAGAAAAAAAATTACGCCCGGCTACTTCAAATGGCCAGTACTACAAATGGATAAACCATGAAATCAAAGCCGAATGTGGTGTTGATATTTACCGACAATCAGCAGGCATCCACATTGGCCTGCTATGGCAATACCGAAGTGCATACACCCAATCTCGATCGACTGGCGAGTCAGGGAATGCGCTTTGATAACGCATATTGTCCGAATTCATTCTGTTCACCATGTCGCGCCTCAGTCCTGACCGGCAAACTTCCCTCGCAACACGGAGTGCACTCATGGATAGACGACAGAAACATGAACGAGTGGCCAAAGGGCTGGCATGCGCTAAATGGCATGCAAACACTACCGCTTCAATTACAGAATGATGGTTATAAAACCGCTCTTGTTGGCAAATACCATCTTGGTGAACCAACAACACCCGCCAAAGGGTTCGATCACTGGGTAACGCTTGAAGACGGACACGTACGAAGCTTTCACCGCAACCGTATTTTTGACAATGGTCAGGTATATGATCAACCAGGGCACTCGGTCGATTTCTTTACCGACAAGGCCAACGAATTTATGGCTGAACAGGTTGCAGCAGATAATCCGTTTTTCCTGTATCTGCCCTACCCGGCACCCTATGGACACTGGCCTGCCACTAAAGAAGCTGATACAAACCGCCACACTGAACGCTATACCAACTGTCCTATGGATTCAATTCCACGGGAACCGTTAAACAAGAAAGCAGTTGATGGTTTCCTGATGATGCAGGCGGGATCAACTGCAGATCTCGACTTTTCCATGATGATGCGCGCACCCAATGATCTGGCTACGTTGCGCAACTATTATTCGCAAATTTCAATGGTGGATGATGGCGTTGGAAAAATCATGGCACAACTTGATGAACTCGGTATCGCTGACGACACCTTACTGATATTCACCACTGATCATGGTTTGTCTGTTGGGCAACACGGGTTTTGGGGGCACGGTGGCGCAAGCTTCCCGTCTAACCTGCACCGCGCAACCCATTCCGTTCCACTAATTGTGCGACAACCGGGGTTAGTGCCAGCGGGTGAAGTTTCTAAATTAATGGTATCCAATATGGACTTGTACTCCACCATTGTTGAACACACGGATGTTACCGCTGCGAACTCATCAACTGAACCCACCAGCCGCAGCTTGCTACCGGTGTTGCGTGGGGAGTCGCCAGATGACTGGGGTGATGATGCCGTTTATTCAGAGCAGGAAGAAACACGTGTTGTGAGAACACCAAAGTGGGTTTTATTCAAACGTTTTTCAGGATCTGCAAACTACGATCTGGGTGATGAGTTGTATGATGTTGAAAACGATCCGTCGGAATCCAATAATTTAGCTGGTAATGATGATCATGCAGAAGTAGAGGCCAAACTGGGTGCAATGCTCACGGCTTACTTTAGCAGGCATGTACGTCCTGAAGCAGACTTATGGAATGGCGGAGTACCGGTACAGAATTCAATACGAAAGGCATTCTGGAAACAGGTGTGGGGTGATGAGTGGGAGCCTGTGTATGAATATGTATAATCGAATACGTTTAATCCGGCAGTCCAGCTAGCCGCCAAAATAACTCTTTACCAGGGTATCGTCCTGAGAGAGTTCCTCAGGAGTACCTGTTGCAGTTACTTTTCCGCTTTCAAGTACATAAAGACGTTTTGCCAGTGACAGGGCGAAATTTGCGTTTTGTTCAGTCACTATAACTGTGAGGCCTAACTCCGTACTTAGTTTGCGCAAAACTTCCGCAATTTCCAGACAGACTTTGGGTGCCAGACCGATTGTAGGCTCATCTACCAGTAAAATTTCCGGTGATGTCATCAATGCTCTGCCAAGAGAGACCAT
>CAYPDN010000270.1:1755-5617 GCA_964409445.1 uncultured Granulosicoccaceae bacterium | reverse complement strand
ATGAAGGTTCAAAAATTCTGCGCGCGCTGATCATGCAGGCGGATGTTGTCATAGAAAACTACAAGGTCGGCGGCTTAAAAAAGTACGGACTTGACTACGAAACACTCAAACAGGATCACCCCGGTCTGATCTATTGCTCCATCACAGGCTTTGGTCAAACCGGTCCTTACGCACACCGCGCCGGTTACGATTTTATCATTCAGGCAATGAGCGGGTTGATGAGCGTTACCGGACAACCACCGGATACACCAGGTGACGAGCCAATGAAAATTGGCGTAGCGCTAACCGACATCATGACCGGCCTCTACGCAAGTACTGCAATTCTGGCCGCTGTCACACATCGGGAGAAATCAGGCAAAGGGCAACACATAGATATGAGTCTGATGGATGTCTCGGTCGCGGCCATGGCTAATCAGGCCATGAACTATCTGGTCAGTGGCACCTCCCCGGGCCGTATGGGTAACGCACACCCGAACATTGTGCCATATCAGGTTTTCCCGACAGCAGATGGCCACCTGATAATCGCAGTAGGTAACGACAGACAGTTTGTAAGTTTAACAAAAGTACTTGGCAACGAATCACTCGGAACCGATGAAAGATATCTTAGCAACAGCAGCCGGGTTGCCAACCGCGAGCAACTGATACCAGAACTCGCAACACTGACTAAATCAAAAACCACAGATCACTGGGCAGCTGAACTTGATAAAGCTCAGGTACCTTACGGCCCAATTAATGACACTGAAGCAGTTTTTAATGATCCGCAGGTGATAGCACGAGAACTTGCGATTGAACTGCCACACCCGGAACACGGCACAGTACCCGGTGTCGCCTGCCCTGTGCGGTTGTCTGAAACACCTGCGCGCTATCACTCAGCCCCGCCATCACTTGGCGCTGACACGATAGAGATTTTGCAAAGCCGACTCGACATGACGCCGGAAGCCTGCGAGAAACTAATTAGCGGAGGGATCTGCAATCAGTCGCAGTAGCCGCGCTGGCTCTCACTAAGTAACTCCACAGCGAATCTCCGCATGGAACTTCCCAACGGATAAATCCACTGAAGCAACCCGGGGTAGAAACCCGGTTAAACGACCCGGAAAAACAACCCAGGGGACTGAACGTCGAGTTTGAATCCTGCCTTGTCGCGGCACGCAAAACAAACGACGTTGTGATCATGTCTGATCCGGTATTCCGATGTGCGATCAGTAGAGGCAATATGCGCCTGCGGGTACAATGATCACACTTCAGGCTAATACCCTGTTATAGCAGCCACATTTCTCAGGTCATCAAAATGGCAAAATTTCCGGCTAGTGCAAAAGTAGTCATCATCGGTCAGGGCGGCATCGTTGGCGCATCTGTCGCGCACCATCTTATCGAGCGCGGTTGGGATGACATAGTCGGTATCGACAAGTCAGCTATTCCAACTGATATCGGCTCCACAGCTCACGCTTCCGATTTTTGTTATGCCACCGCGCACGATCAGATGACCTGTTACACCACCATGTACAGCATCGACTTTTATGAAAAGCGTGGACGCTACGAAAAAGTTGGTGGTCTTGAAGTCGCCCGCGTCGGTGACGATGATCGCATGGCGGAATTGCAGCGCAAGGTAGCCTCCGGCAAAGCCTTCGGTACTAACGCACGTATGATCAGCGCGGCGGAGGCAAAAGAAAAAATGCCTCTGCTCGAAGAACACATGATACAGGGTGCCTTGTGGGACCCTGATGCCGGATTGGTCACACCACGCTCGCAAGTGGTGACTGGTGAACTGACAGAAGAGGCAGAAAAAACCGGCAAGCTGCAAACCTTCGCAAACACACCTGCTACCGGCTTAAAAATAGAAAATGGCAGAATCACAGGCGTTGAAACACACCGGGGTTTAATAAAAGCCGAATACGTTGTTGTATGCGCAGGCCTTTGGGGAAGACTGATCGCCAACATGGCAGGAGAAGATCTGCCAGTGATGCCTGTCGACCACCCACTATTATGGTTCGGTCCTTACGACAAATTTGCCGGCACAGGCAAGGACATCGGTTATCCGTTACTGCGCGATCAGGGCAACTCCGCTTACCTGCGAGACACAGGTGACCCAACCACCACAGAAGGCGGCATGATTGAATGGGGCTACTACGAAGAAAAAGATCCCCGCATGTGTCACCCGCGTGACCTGTTAGAAAAAGAAGAAGCACGTCTTTCACCTTCACAGCGTGATCTTGAAATGGATCAGATCATGGAACCGCTGGAGCGCGCTATAGAGCTAACCCCTATTCTTGGTGAACTCGGCTTTGATGAAAAAAGATCATTCAACGGATTGCTGCAAGTGACCGCAGATGGTGGGCCGTCGGTTGGTGAATCGGCTAATGTTCGAGGCTTGTGGTATGCAGTATCAGTGTGGGTAAAAGATGGCCCTGGTACCGGCAAGGTTATCGCAGACTGGATGACTGACGGCAAAACAGAACTCGACCACAGCGGCATTGATGTTGCGCGCTACTATCCTTTTCAGCAGGAAGAACAGTACATACATGATCGCTGTTATGAAACTGCATTTAAAATCTATAACCCGGCAGTGCACAATCGCGAACCTTACACCAAAGGTCGTGGTATACGTCGCAGCCCTTTCTATGAACGCGAGGCTGCATTAGGCGGCTACTTTATGGAAGCAGCAGGCTGGGAGCGTGCGCACGGTTACGCAGGCAATGAACATCTGCTTGAAAAATTTGGCAACAGGGTACCCGTGCGAGAAGCCGAATGGGACAACCGTCACTTCTTCAGAGTATCTAACGCTGAACATTTGCAACTCAGTGAAGACGTCGGCATGGTTAATCTTTCGCACTTTGCCATTATTGATGTCACAGGCCCTGATGCAGAAGCACTAATGGAATATGTCTGTGTTGCTAAAGTTGGCGGTGATACACCATCCGGTAAAGGGGTATATACCCACTTTCTTGACCACACAGGTGGTGTCCGCGCCGATCTTACAGTGGTGCGCATGGCAGACGACCACTTCAGGGTGATGGATGGTGGCGACTCAGGTGCTCGTGATCTCGTCTGGCTGCAACGTATTAGCCATGATCACAACTTCGGCGATGTAACTATAGAAGACAAAACCACCGACTATGCCTGCCTTGGTCTGTGGGGGCCAAACGCCCGCGCAACACTTGAAAAGGTTGTAGATAAGCCTGCGTCATTAAGTGTTGAGAACTTTCCGTTTATGGCGGTTAAAACTATTGACATCAATGGCGTTAAAGTCGCAGCGTTCAGAATTTCTTATGTAGGCGAACAAGGTTGGGAACTGCACTTCAATTACGCTGACGGGCTGGCCGTGTGGGATGCACTTGCCTCCCAAAATGTCACCCCGATCGGAGTAGAGACTTATGCCAATAGCAGGCGCCTTGAAAAAAGCCTGCGACTGCAAAACGCAGATCTGCTAACCGAATACAACTTACTGGAAGCAGATCTGGCTCGGCCCAAAGTTAAAGCGGCAGACTTCCACGGTAAAGAGTCGTACCTTAAAATCCGTGATCGTGAACACCAGCCCGCGTATCTCTGCACACTCACTATGGTAAACAATGTCGACTCCAGCGGCATTGCACGCTACCCGGTAGGCACCAGCCCGATTGTCGATCCACAAACAGGCAATAGCCTTATCGACTCCGAGGGAAGACGTTCGTTTATCACAAGCATTGCCTATGGCCCGACTATTGGTAAAAATATCGCCCTCGCCTACCTCCCACATGAGTATTGTCAGGAAGGTCGTGAACTGTCTATGGAATATTTTGGTGAGCAATACGCAGTGAAAGTTGAAAGCGTCGGTTATAAGCCGCTTTATGATCCTGAAAATTTACTGCCGAAAACATAGACGCTT
>CAYPDN010000270.1:0-1655 GCA_964409445.1 uncultured Granulosicoccaceae bacterium | reverse complement strand
TTAGTGATGCTTAGTGATCCGTCGTATAAGCGGGACATCTACATCACCCGACAACCACCTGAAGTCCCACGGCTATCCGGATCTCTTGCTGAAGTACTTTGAATTCCTCATAATCCTGGTCGTCAAATCCAACGATTAGATCTCGCTTCTGACCATTCAACGTCAGGAGTTGCAGCACGGGAATATCAACGGGTACCCCAAAAGAGTACCGTTTCCTGGTTATGATATGGATATCCCGGATTTTGTCATTTCCAATCCGGTAATCGCGTTTACCAACATCCAGCCATTGCAATTTTGCTCGTCGGAGAACCATATGACGTCGCTACATTTTTCAAATTCCACGCTG
Source organism: uncultured Granulosicoccaceae bacterium (assembly GCA_964409445.1). Lineage (GTDB taxonomy): Bacteria > Pseudomonadota > Gammaproteobacteria > Granulosicoccales > Granulosicoccaceae. The sequence continues at coordinate 1,309 of CAYPDN010000270.1, read as the reverse complement.
GCGACTGATCCTCTGGTGGCAGAGGCTCTGGTCAACGAGAAAAAACGTCAACAGGATCAGATTGAACTGATTGCGTCTGAAAATATCGTTAGTCAGGCCGTACTGGAAGTACTTGGACATGAAGTTACCAATAAAACCCTGGAAGGTTATCCGGGTAATCGCTTTCACGGCGGTGGTCAGTTTGTAGATGTGGTAGAGCAAGCGGCAATCGATCGCGCTAAAGATCTGTTTAACTGTGAGTATGTCAATGTTCAGCCGCACTCAGGCAGCCAGGCCAACCTGGCTGTGTTTTTCCTGTTACTAAAACCAGGGGATAAAGTGCTGTCACTGGATTTGGCAGCCGGTGGCCATTTGAGCCACGGCCTGACCGCGAACCTCTCCGGCCGTTGGTTCGAACCTCACCACTACGGAGTAGATGCCGACTCTGAAGTCATCGATTACGTTGCACTGGAGAAACAGGCAGACACACTTAAACCCAAATTAATAATCACCGGCGGTTCTGCCTATCCACGGGAAATCGACTTTCGAGCCATGGCAAAAATTGCTAAGAAAGCCGGCGCTTATTTTCACGTCGATATGGCACACATTGCAGGGCTGGTGGCAGCAGGCGTGCACCCCTCACCTTTTCCATATGCAGATATCGTTACCTGTACCACCACCAAAACTCTGCGCGGTCCTCGTGGCGGCCTGATTTTAACCAACAATGAAGAGTGGTTTAAGAAATTGCAGTCGGCTGTCTTTCCAGGCGTTCAGGGCTCTATCCATACGCAAGTGATAGCCGCCAAAGCGGTCTGTTTGCTTGAGGCACAATCGAGAGAGTTCAAAGAATACGGCGCACAGGTTAAAGCCAATGCAGCCACGCTTGCTGCAACATTGCAAGCTCGCGGTATTCGTATCGTCTCTGGAGGCACCGATACTCATTTAGTTCTACTTGATCTGAGCCAGAAAGGCATCACTGGCAAGCGCGCCGAAACGGTACTTGAAAGAGCTGACATCACCACCAATAAAAACGCGATCCCGAACGACAGTCCGCGCCCGCCAGAATGGGTAGGCCTGAGGCTTGGTGCCGGTGCTGCTACTACACGGGGTATGAAGGCAGAAGAGTTCCGTAGTCTCGCTAACATAATTGCCGATTTGATCGAAGCTGAAGCAAAGGGTAACACTGAGGCAGTTGTTAAGCAGTGTAAAGCACAGGTCGCAGAGCTGTGTGCGGCTTTCCCAACCTACCGGCAATAGTCGCTTGCTAATATGCTCTGGTTCAATACCCTGTCTATTAGACAGATTACAGAGTAAATACAGCCTCAATAAG
>CAYPDN010000269.1:0-5648 GCA_964409445.1 uncultured Granulosicoccaceae bacterium | reverse complement strand
ATTTGCGCAAGGTATAGCTACTTATGAGCAAAGAAATACTTATGGTGGTTGACGCAGTCTCTAACGAGAAGGGCGTTGATGAAAACATTATATTCGAGGCACTCGAAGCCGCACTTGCGTCTGCCACGCGCAAGCGCAGTGGTAAAGATATTGAGTGTCGGGTAGCGATCGATCGCGAGACAGGTGACTACAACACGTTTCGTCGTTGGGAAGTGGTCGCAGATGATGACGAGCAGGAGTTTCCACTGCGTCAGATAACTCTGTCAGCAGCGCTTGTTGATGATCCTGAGATCGAGCTTGGCGGCTGGATTGAAGATGATATCGATTCGGTAGACTTCGGTCGCATTGCCGCACAAACCGCAAAGCAGGTCATTGTGCAGAAGGTGCGTGAAGCAGAGCGTGCGCGAGTTGTAGAAGCATTTAAAGATCGTGTTGGTGAACTGGTGATGGGTATCGTCAAGCGCACCGAACGCGGTGGTGTTTATATTGATCTTGGAAATAATGCGGAAGCCTATATCAGGCGCGAAGAAATGATTCCCCGTGAAGCGGTGCGAACTGGCGATCGTCTGCGAGCTTACCTGCGTGATGTTGAACCTGAGGCTCATGGCCCACAGTTATTCGCCACTCGTACTTCGCCTGAGTTTCTGATAGAGCTGTTTAAGCTTGAAGTGCCTGAAGTGGGTCAGGGGGTTATCGAAATTCGTGGTGCAGCGCGTGATGCTGGTAGTCGTGCAAAGATTGCGGTGGTATCTAACGATCCGCGGCTCGACCCGGTTGGTGCCTGCGTAGGTATGCGTGGTTCACGCGTGCAAACCGTATCGAATGAACTGGCCGGAGAACGTGTTGACATTATCCTCTGGGATAACAGCCCGGCACAGTACGTTATTAATGCAATGGCACCTGCAGAGGTTGCATCGATCATCGTTGACGAAGATAACAACAGTATGGACATCATCGTCGACTCTGAAAAATTATCTCTGGCCATTGGTCGAGGTGGTCAGAATGTGCGGCTTGCGGGTGAGTTGACCAGCTGGACCCTTAACGTCATGGACGAAGGTGCAGCCGACGAAAAGAATGAAACTGAAGCAAAAGTCCTGGTGGAGAAATTTGTTGAGCAGCTTACTGTCGATGAAGAAGTAGCCACCATTCTTGTGCAGGAAGGTTTTACCAGTGTCGAAGAAGTTGCCTACGTTCCTGAGCAGGAGCTTCTCGATGTCGATGAGTTCGACGATGAAATGGTTCAGGAACTCCGCAGCCGTGCACAGGATGTATTGCTTACACAAGCGCTTGTCACTGACGAGAAAATCAAAAACCTCAACCCGTCAGATGAGTTGCTGGCTATGGAAGGTATCACTGCTGAGCTCGCAGTATCGATGGCAGAGATTGAAGTCACTACAGTTGATGATTTAGCGGATCTTGCAACTGACGAATTAATGGTTATCGATGGTATGGATGAAGAGACCGCCGGTAAGCTTATAATGAAGGCGCGCGAAAGCTGGTTCCAGGACGAGGAAGCAGTAGTTGATGAGGCCGGGGCAGAGGCCGGAGCCGAAGCCAGCGGAGGATAGAGAACATATGGCAGATGTGACCGTCAAGCAGCTGGCCGATACGGTGGGAACACCGGTCGAGAAGCTGCTCCAGCAGCTAAAAGATGCGGGCGTTGAAAAAAGCGCGGCCGAGGATACCATTGACGCCGCTGAAAAGGCGCAGCTGCTGACTTTTCTGCGCCAGTCTCAGGGCGTAGAAAAGAAAGCTGCGGGTACCAGCAAGATCACACTGACGCGTAAGAAGCGTGGTGAAATCAAAGTTGGTGGCCCGGGTAAGAAAGCGGTCACTGTCGAGACTCGCGGCAAGCGCACCTACGCCAAGCGCGACGATGTAGCGCGTGAAGAGATGGTGCGTCAGGCGGCGTTGCGTCAACAGCAGGCGGAAAAAGAAGAAACTAATCTCGAGCACGATACAGCGCGCAACGAACAGCGTGACAAAGAACTCGAAGAGCAAAGAATCAAGCGTGAAGCGGAAGAGGCTGTCAGCTCTGAAGCAGATCGTGTAAAAGCTGAAGAAGAAGCAGAAGAAGCAGCGCGTGTCGCAGAAGAGCAGGCACGCGAGGAAGCTGAAAAAGCCAGAATAGAAGCAGAAGCTGCAGCGCGTGATGCGGTTGCCGCAGCTGCCCTTGCTGAACTTACAGAAAGTGTTGAGGAAGCTGGCAAGGCGCGTGAACGTGCAGCGCAGGCTGCCGCTGAAGCTGAACTGTTAAGACAGCAGGAAGAGCAGCGTCGATCTGCGTCCGGGGCCAGAAAAGGTCGCGGTGCGCCGGCAGATCCAAATGTGGTCAATATGCCACCTCCGGAAAATGGTAAACCGGGTGGGCGTCGTGGACGTGGTGGCAAGTCTGGTGGTGGTCGCAAAGAACTGCGCGTATCGGGGGGCCGTGGCGGTCGTCGCGAAAAGCGTAGTCGTCGTGAGACTTACCAGCCGGTTGAGTCGAAGCATGGTTTTGCCAAACCGACTGCGCCGGTTATCCATGATGTTGAAGTGCCGGAGACAATTACCGTTGCCGAGCTTGGTAACCGCATGGCAGTTAAAGCGGGTGAAGTGATCAAGACCATGATGGGTATGGGTGTGATGGCTACCATCAACCAGGTGCTCGATCAGGATACTGCGGTACTGGTAGTAGAAGAGATGGGTCACAATGCCACCACCACATCGGCAGACGATCTTGAGCTCGAGTTGCAGCAGCGCTTAATGGCTGCTGCTGAAAGTGATGAAGAACAGGAAGAGCAAACGGTGCGTGCACCGGTTGTGACTGTCATGGGTCATGTTGATCACGGTAAAACATCGCTGCTCGACTATATCCGGTCAAGCCGGGTTGCAGCAGGTGAGTCCGGTGGTATTACCCAGCACATTGGTGCTTACAGTGTTGATCACGATAAAGGATCAATTACATTCCTTGATACTCCGGGTCACGCCGCATTCAGTTCAATGCGTGCACGTGGTGCACAGGCAACCGACATTGTTGTGCTGGTAGTGGCAGCAGATGATGGTGCGATGCCACAAACAATCGAAGCGGTGCAGCACTCGCGTGCAGCAGAAGTGCCAATGATTGTTGCCGTTAACAAGATGGATAAAGAAGACGCAGATCCTGAAAGAGTTAAGAACGATCTGTCAAAGCACGAAGTCATTCCGGAAGACTGGGGTGGTGACGTCATGTTTGTACCCGTCTCGGCCATAACCGGGCAGGGTGTTGACGATCTTCTCGATGCATTACTGCTGCAGGCGGAACTGCTGGAGCTCAACGCCCGCGCAGACGGTCCGGCTCAGGGTGTGGTAATTGAAGCGACACTTGATAAAGGTCGCGGTCCGGTTGCAACTGTTTTGGTACAGGCGGGTGAACTCAAGCGCGGTGACATCATGGTCACTGGTAAAGAGTTTGGACGTGTACGTGCGATGTTCAACGACGCCGGTGAGTCGGTTGAGGTAGCTGGTCCTTCAACACCTGTGCAGGTACTGGGTCTTTCCAATACACCGGAAGCGGGCACCGATATGCTGGTCTCTAAAGACGAGCGTGGAGCGCGTGAACTGGCCGACCTTCGAAATGAAAAGTCACGCGACGCACGCCTTGCCGAACGCAAGCCTGCGAAACTTGAAGATGTGTTTTCGCAGGTCAAAAGCGGTGAGCACAATACACTGAATCTGGTTGTCAAAACTGACGTGCAGGGTAGCTTTGAAGCATTGCGCGATGCTCTTGAGAAATTTTCTACCGATGAAGTGTTTATTCGTGTGATTGGTGGTGGTGTTGGTGGTATCACCGAATCTGATGCGCAGCTTGCTGCAGCGTCGAACGCTGTCATGATCGGCTTTAACGTTCGTGCCGATACTTCTGCACGAAGAGTTATTTCTGAACAGGACATCGAACTGCACTACGACAGTGTGATCTACGAAGTCCTTGATCGGGTTAAAGCAGCGGCCGGTTTGATGCTCGCTCCTGATATTGTTGAAAACATCATTGGTCTTGCCCAGGTACAGGATGTCTTTCGTTCTCCGAAGTTTGGTCATGTGGCGGGCTGTATGGTGGTTGACGGTGTTGTGCGTCGTGACGAACCGATCCGTGTACTTCGAGACAACGTTGTTATCTTTGAAGGTGAGCTTGAATCCCTGCGACGTTTCAAAGATGACGTCAAAGACGTGCGCATGGGAACCGAGTGCGGTATCGGTGTGAAAAACTACACCGACATCAAAGCCGGTGACCAGATCGAAGTTTTTGAACGCAAGGAAGTTGCACGGACTCTCTAACTGCTTATGGCTAAAGATTATCCGCGCAGCTACCGGGTAGCTGATCAGGTGCAGCGCGAGCTCTCAGATCTGATTAAACACGAACTTAAAGACCCGCGTGTGCCCGACATGGTGACGGTAGCCGGTGTTGAGGTCAGTAAAGACCTGGCTAACGCCAAGGTTTTTGTCTCAGCTATCACTATAGAAAGCGAGGGTGTTGAAAAACGTAACGATATGGTAGATGCGTTGAATCAGGGGAGTGGTCACCTTCGCAAATTACTTGGCGGCAGAATGCGTCTGCGCGCAGTACCTGCGCTAAAGTTTTTTTATGATGAAGTGCAGCAGACAGGTTCGGCACTTTCCAGTCTGATTGACGATGCAGTAGCGACCAACACAACGGACGCTGACCTTAAGGATGACCCATTCAATGGTAAGGCTGGCGCTGGTGAGGCAGGTAGCAATGGCACATCTGTGTGGAAGAAGAGTCTCTGATGCGTGCTTTAAACGGCGTATTGTTGTTAGATAAACCCTCTGGCGTGACGTCAAACGGTGTGTTGCAGAAAGTACGCAAGATGTACGGGGCAAAAAAAGCAGGCCACACCGGCAGCCTTGATCCTTCTGCAACCGGCATGCTGCCTGTTTGCTTTGGCGAAGCTACCAAACTGTGCGGTTACATGCTGGACGCTGAAAAAACCTACACCGTGTCGGCGCTTTTAGGTATTACGACTGATACTGAAGATGCAGACGGTACTGTATTAACAACAATCGAAGTACCGGTTATCACTGAACAGCAGATGTGCGATGCGGTGAAGTCATTCCACGGTGAACAGATGCAGAGACCTCCGGCGTACTCTGCGATCAAAAAACAAGGTGTACGATCTTACAAGCTCGCGCGCGAAGGTGTAGAAGTAGAGCTTGAACCACGGCCTGTCAACGTTAAGGAAATCGCTCTGACTGAATTTTCAGGCACCACCTTTAGTTTGCAGCTGCGCGTATCAAAGGGCACCTACATTCGTTCTATTGTGCGCGATATCGGTGAACATTTTGGCTGCGGTGCGCACGTCACTGATTTGCGCCGTCTCGCGGTATCACCTTTCGACAACAATGCTATGTTCAGTCTGGAAGATATTCAGGCGGCGGAAAACGCCGATGAGTTTCTGCTGGCAACCGATCAGGTTATTGCAGACTGGCGCTCGATAACCATTAATGACGACACAGCCTTCAGGTTTAGAAACGGATCCAGGCCTGAATATGGTGAGATAACAGCAAATTCTGAAGAAGAGCTCTTCAGGGTCTATAATGCCAGTAATAAGTTCCTTGGCCTTGGCAGGGTTGCCGACGGCCGGCTTGAGACAGTTCGCCTGATAGGCGGCCAG